>NZ_VSCO01000048.1:0-12706 GCF_047459465.1 Caldicoprobacter sp.
CATCAGCTCTGGGGTTTCACTATGTATACGGCGAGACCATAAACGTGCTGGGCATAAAATACGGCAATGCTATCATAAGCGCTTATCCCATTATAGAACATCAAAATATCAGGTTGTATTCTTCTCCTCTGGAGAAAAGGGCTATTTTAAAGGCTAAAATCAGCATAGATGGTGATATCTATCATATATTGAATACGCATTTGGGTCTGAATAGAGAGGAGCGCCGCAGGCAGATAGAGGAAATTAATGGTATAGTGGAGAATTTAAACGGCAATGTCATTTTAATGGGGGATTTCAACGAACAAGTGTATATTCCCGGCGGGGAATCTATAAGTGATAAGCTGGTAGATACCGCCATCGTCAAGCAAAAAGAGCATTTGAATACTTACGCCCTTTATAGCGATCTTCCCAATGCCCGCATCGATCGTATATACGTCAGCCGCCATATAGAAGTGGTGGACCATTTTGTAATGCCTTCAAAGACTTCTGATCATTCCATGGTTTTTGCGCTGATTTTGCACAAAAAGAACAAAAATAGAGGAATTATTTGATAATCATAGAATAATAACAACAAAAGGCATAATAATTTTCAAACGGGTGTTTTTCTGCTATCAAAGCATGATTTAATATAAAAAAGGACTGTTAGGTGATGTAAATGGGTTTTAGTAGAAATAGGTGCCGGCTTATTTTGATTTTTATAATGGTGGCCGTATGGGTGGTGCAGGCATCGGCTTCGGCTGATGGCGACAAAGTCTATATGGTTCCCATACAGGGGGAGATAACCCCTGCCATGGCCGCTTTTGTTGAAAAGCAGGTAGACTTGGCCAATGCGGAAGGTGCTAGGGGCATACTGTTTGTAATATCCACCCTGGGAGGGAGGGTGGACGCCGCCTTTAATATAAAGGAAGCCATATTGAGGTCAGAAGTGCCCACCGCTGTATATATCGCTGACAGGGCCGAGTCGGCGGGAGCTCTGATATCCATAGCCGCCGATAGCATAATAATGGCGCCGGGCAGCCATATGGGTTCAGCGGAACCAATACCTTATAGTGAAAAGAACGTAGCGGCCGTAAGCGGTGAATTCAGGAGCACAGCTGAGCTCAAAGGAAGGGATCCTCAGATTGCTGCTGGCATGGTCGACAAATCCATAGCCATACCCGGCATAAAGGGAAAGGGTTCTTTGCTGGACCTGACAGCCCAGGAGGCCATAAGGTACGGGTATGCCGATGCCATCGCCGACGATGTGAATGAGGCCCTTTCTCATCTGGGGTGGGAAGATTGGCAAATATATGAGGTGAAGCCAGATTTCAAGGTAAGGATAGCACAGTTTTTGACCCGTACAGACGTTTCATCCTTTTTGTTGCTGGGTGCCATGATAGCAATGCTTATAGAAGCTTTTGTGCCCGGGTTTGGAGTGCCAGGCATCATCGGCATTATATGCTTTGGCCTGTATCTGGGAGGGAACTTTCTGGCGGGGTACACCGAATGGTGGTCGGTGATACTGTTTATAATAGGGCTTATTTTGTTGGCAATTGAACTGGCCGTACCCGGGTTTGGCGTATTTGGCATAACTGGAATTGCTGCCATTTTGGCAGGGCTGATATTTTCAGCTTCAGACCCTGTAAAGGGCATGATATCGGTGGGGGTAGCCTTACTGGCTGCCATTGTTGTCGTACCCATACTGTATAGAGTGTTCGGTGGGCCTCGACTGTTTAAGAAGCTGGTTTTGACCGAGCAGGTGGTGGCAAAGGACGACAATGGGCCCATGCAGCAGCCGCAGATTGCGCAGCTGGTAGGCAAGAGCGGTATCGTTATAACGGCTTTAAGGCCGGCCGGCATCGTGGAGATTGAGGGGATTAAATATGATGTGATGTCGGATGGCGAATATATTTTGCCGGGAGAGAAGGTAAAGGTTGTGGAGGCTATAGGTTCAAAGATCGTCGTTGCCAGGCTTTAAGTGCTGTGTCCATCAGCCATAAGGCCTGAGAAATATAAAAGGAGGAGATGGTAAATATGCCAGAAACGATTTTGTTTGTAATGGGTCTGATCATCGTAGTCATAATTGTGCTGGCCATAATCCTGACTTTCGTACCGCTGGGATTGTGGATTTCAGCGCTGGCAGCCGGAGTAAGGATAGGGATATTCAACCTGATAGGCATGCGGCTGAGAAGGGTTATCCCGTCCAGGATAATCAATCCCCTTATAAAAGCCACTAAAGCAGGTTTGGACCTCAGCGTTGACAAGCTGGAAGCCCATTACCTTGCGGGAGGAAATGTGGATCGGGTTGTAAACGCATTGATTGCGGCTCAGAGGGCCAATATTCCCCTGGAGTTTGAAAGGGCAGCTGCCATAGACCTGGCAGGAAGGGATGTGCTGCAGGCCGTACAAATGAGCGTAAATCCCAAGGTGATAGAGACGCCAAAGGTATCGGCGGTGGCAAAAGACGGTATTGAGGTGATTGTTAAGGCTCGAGTCACCGTGAGGGCCAATATAGACAGGCTGGTTGGCGGTGCCGGCGAGGAGACCATACTGGCCAGGGTGGGCGAAGGCATAGTTACCACAGTCGGATCCTCTGAAAGCCATAAGGAGGTGCTGGAAAACCCCGATCGCATTTCGCAGACGGTGCTCAACAAGAGCCTGCATGCCGGTACGGCGTTTGAGATACTCTCCATTGACATAGCTGACGTGGATGTGGGAAGGAATATAGGCGCTCAACTTCAAATTGATCAGGCAGAAGCCGATAAGCGCATTGCCCAGGCCAAGGCCGAGGAGAGACGTGCCATGGCCGTGGCCAAGGAACAGGAGATGCGCGCCGCTGTACAGGAAATGCGGGCTAAGGTAGTGGAAGCCGAGGCCGAAATTCCAAAGGCTATAGCCGCAGCTCTCAGGGAAGGAAAGCTGGGTGTTATGGATTATTATAATATGAAAAACATAATAGCCGATACGCAGATGAGGGATTCTATAGCCAGGATGGGGAGAGAGGATGCATCGAGCGAGGATAATAAATAGCGACCGATGCCAGGCGGGAGATGGTGATAGATGGAATTAGTGCTTACAATAATATTGTTCATTATTGGGATAATATTCAAGTTATTAGAGAAAATGGGGGATTCTAAACAAGGGACAGGGTCCGGCGTTTCGGGCAGGCCCGCGATGTCCGGAAATCTTAATAATCCGGGTCATTTGAAAGGTGATGGGAACGTTTACCGTCAATCAGGCAATGGGGAGATGCATATGGCAAGCGCCGAGAAAGGTAGGGCAATTTTAGCCGCTCAAGGAAGTGCGTTCGATGGCTATGCTTCCCAAGGAGAAGGTTTTTCCCTTGAGAGTATGGGTGGTTCCACGCTTGAGGGTAAGGGGCTGGAGGGCTTAAAGGATACGCCGTATGATAATAAGGTTAAGGCTGTACAGCTGGAGATTATACCGTCTGGCACAAGGCGCCATGCGCTTTCCTTTAGCCGCCACGATATAATAAACGGCATTATAATGTCCGAGCTGTTACATCCCCCTAAGGCTTTGAGGAGAAGGACGAGGTACTGAATCTTGCTCTCAGAAAAACTAGAATGTTTCATACATTCTAGTTTTTCTTTTTTTTGCATATTATTTTGTATCGAGGTTGTGTATTGAGGGAGGGATTGCTGTGCGAAAAAAGCTAAGGGAAGTCAAGACTGCAGTTTCTGAGATGTTCGAACTTCCAAAGGATATAATGCTAAATCTGCCCAGGATCAGCATGATCGGCAACAATCAGATGCTGGTTGAAAACCATAGAGGGGTAATAGAATATACCCCCGAGAAAATACGGCTTAACTCAACCATTGGGGTGATCCGAGTTGAGGGGGAGGATATGGATCTTAAGAATATAGCGGCCGATGATGTAATGATAACGGGCCAGATAAAGCGGGTGGAATTTTAAGGGCCGGGGTGAAAGGCGTTGCTCATTTTAAAAGTGTGGAACTACATTGTCGGCTATCTAATCATAAAGGTAGATGGCCTTTCCCTGGAAAAGTTTATCAATCTAGCCGTAAACAATGGAATATTCCTATGGGGGATAAAGCGTTCGGGCTATACCTCCATGACCGCTTGCATAAGCATCAGCGGTTTTAAAAGGCTGAAGGGCATCGTTCGAAAGGTAAGGTGCAGGGTAAGGATAGTGGATAAAAGGGGATTGCCCTTCTTGCTGCTTGGGCTTCGCCGCAGGAAGATGCTGCTGGTGGGGCTTTTGGCCTTTTTTATCATATTGTACGGCCTTTCTTCCTTTATTTGGACGGTAGAGGTGGAAGGGAACGCCAAAGTGCCGGAGGAGAAGCTGCTTGATGTTCTAGCCAAGTACGGAATCAAGCCGGGAGCCTTCAAAAAAGGTCTGGACATCTCTGCAATCGAAAACAGGTTGATCATAGATGTGCCCGATATTTGGTGGGCCAGCATCCAGCTTAAGGGTACCAAGGCTATAGTGAAGGTGGTGGAGGCGGTACAGCCTCCTCCTATGGTAGACAAAAATATCCCCTGCAATATCGTGGCCAGCAAGGATGGGATTATTTATGAGATGGTGGTGCTTGAAGGCCGACCCATGGTAAAAGAAGGCGATACGGTGAAAAAAGGTCAGCTTCTGGTAAGTGGCGTTATCGAGGATCCCGAAACCAAGACCACCCGTTTGGTACACGCCATGGCGCAGGTTACCGCCCGCACCTGGTATGAAGGCCAGGCCGTCTGTTACCTGGATAAAGGCCTTACGCGGCGGACGGGTAGAAAGGTAGTTCACAGGTTTATTGACATAGGTAGATGGGTTGTGGAGTATCAAAAAGAGGACATCCCTTTCAAGCACTACGAGATGGAGGAAAAGAGGGTGCCCTTTTTCGGGGAAGGGCGATTCTTCCCCGTTACCATGGTAGTGAGGGAGTATTATGAAGTTGAAATGCTGCCTGCCAGCGCATCGCTGCAGCAGCTAAAAGAGATTGCACAAAGAAAGGCAGAGGAGGATGTAAACAAAAAAATACCGTCAAACACCAAAATTGTTGACAAACGGGTGAAATACGATATGATAGAAGGTAAGGGAGTAAAAGCTACAGTATATGTAGAGGTATTGGAAGATATAGCGCTGGAACAAAAGATTACAGTTGAGTAGGAGGATTGTTTGATTGGAAAGCTTTAGAATAGAAAAGACCTTAGAAATTGATAGCATGGAAAAGCTACGCGCTCTTTTTGGCAATTTCGATGAAAATGTAGAAGTCATAGAGGAAGAAACAGGGGCTAGGATAGTAACCCGAGGGACCAATGTGGTCATAATGGGCAAACCACAGCAAGTGGAAATGGCTTATACGGTCATGACAAGGCTGCTCGGTATAATAGATAAGGGAGAAGCTGTTGACAAGGCCCAGGTCAGATATGCCATACAGCTGGTGGCTGAAGGCCAGGAGGGCCTTATAGAGGACTTAACCTCCGATGTGATATGTTTGACTTACAAGGGCAAGCAGGTCCGCAGCAAGACCCTCGGCCAAAAGCGCTATGTCACCGCTATTGCCCACAACGACATCGTCTTTGGAATAGGCCCTGCGGGAACGGGTAAAACCTATCTGGCCATGGCCATGGCTGTAACGGCTTATAAGAATCGAGAGGTGGGGCGCATCATATTGACACGGCCTGCGGTGGAAGCGGGGGAGAAGTTGGGCTTTTTGCCGGGAGACCTGCAAAACAAGGTGGATCCCTACCTTAGGCCTTTGTACGATGCGCTGTATGACTTGATTGGGTTGGAAAACTATTTAAAGTTGGTGGAACGAGGGGTTATTGAAGTGGCCCCGCTTGCATATATGAGAGGACGCACTCTGGAAGATTCATTCATCATACTGGATGAGGCTCAAAATACCACATCCGAGCAGATGAAGATGTTTTTGACAAGGATAGGTATGGGATCCAAGGCCGTCATTACCGGGGACATTACGCAGATAGATTTGCCGCGGGGCAAAAAGTCGGGCCTCGTGGAGGCCATACAGGTATTACAGGGCATAAAAGGGATAGAATTCGTGTTTTTGACGCAACAGGATGTGGTTCGCCATGAGCTGGTCATGAAGATCGTTCAGGCATACGAGAGGTTTTACTCTGGAAAAGGGGGAGCCGAACAGGAGGATTCCCGTGAGTTCAATAGTAACAGGTAGGAACAGGGGAACACAAGTTCCATTATTGAGGGCGTCTTTTTTTAAGGGAGCCCATGCAGGGCTGCTGTTGAAAATTGCAATAGGGGTAGTGGCATATGTCAGCGTGTTTGCCATCATATTGGCTGCCATTTCCCCTCGAAGGTATGATTTGAAGGTGGGGGATATCGCCACCGAATCCATCCGGGCTCCTCGAGATGTGGAAAACAAGATTGCCACCCAGCGAAGGATTGAACAGGCCAGGCAGAGCGTTGCTCCGATATATAGGCTAAATCAAAATGTGCAAACGGAGATCGTCGAAGAGGTCAATGAGATATTTGAGGAGATAAGGATAGTCCGAAGCCTTGCCGAGCAGAGGCTTAAAGAATGGGAAGAGAAACAAAGGGCAGCTTTATCGCAACAGCAATTGCAGGAGGAAGAAGCGACGCAGGAAGACGGGATTCAGCAAGGTGAACAGGACGGCCAAGCTGAGGAAGCCAGACAGGAAGAGGTATATGATGGTGTACAAGGGGAAATAGATTACCAGCAGGTGTTTGACAAGCAGTTTCTGGAACAGCTTAAAGACCACATCAGGGTTCAACTATCCAACGATGAGCTGCTTGCCTGCATCACCGCAGACGAGGCCGAAATTTCCCAGCTTCAGGAATACTTGATAGAAATGTTGACCAGCTTGCTGGACTTAAAGATAAAAGAAGATAATCTGCTGGAGGCCAAAAACACGCTGAGAAATGAGATGTTGACGCGGCCTATTTCCAGCGAATTACGCCTGGTAGGGACTACCATTGGACTTATCCTTCTTAAGCCCAATATGATATATGATGAGGAGGCAACGGAGGCCGAGAGAGAAAAGGCAGCCCGAAGCGTTGAAAAGGTAATTTATAAAAAGGGACAGTACATCGTCCAGGATGGACAACCAGTCACCGAAGAGCAAATTGCCATGCTCAAAGAGTTGGGCCTTCTCAAGGATGAACCTTTTGACGTACCGCTGGTGGTAGGCCTAGGGCTGTTAATACTGGCGCTGGAAATTGGTGGGGCATTCTACATCCACCATTTTGAAAAGGAACTGACCAATCAGCATCATATGTTCATTCTGATTATCCTGGTGGTGTGTCTAACGCTGGGAGTAAGCTATGGAATGTCGGTGGTAAACCAGTATCTTATGCCTGTTGCCTTAGCTGCCCTGTTGCTTACCGTATTGATGAAGCCCAGAATTGCCTTTTTTGTTAACGTTATTTTATCTATACTGGTAGGTATAATGACGAGAGGCCAGGCGGGCGTGATGGTTGCAGGACTGCTGGGAGGGATGATGGGCATATTCATAGCCCATAGATCCCAGCAGAGGAATGGCTTATTTTTGGCAGGGCTGGGGGCTAGTGCCGCTAGCATGCTGACCGCAGCGGGGTATGAGCTGATAGTGTCGGGTAGCTGGAGGGCTGCCTTGCGCTCTTCTCTATGGAGCGGCGGAAGCGGCGTATTGGCCGCGGTTCTGGCGGTGGGGACGTTGCCGGTCTGGGAAAACGTATTTGGCATTATAACCCCCATAAGGATGATAGAGCTTTCCAATCCCAATCATCCGCTGCTGAAACGCCTGTTGAGAGAAGCGCCTGGGACCTATCACCACAGCATAATAGTGGCCAATCTCGCCGAAAGTGCGGCACAGGCGGTGGGTGCCAATGGGTTGCTGGCAAGGGTAGGCGCTTATTATCATGACGTGGGGAAGCTCATAAGGCCCTATTATTTTAAAGAAAACCAGATTACCTCCGAAAATCCGCACGATAAATTGAACCCCACATTGAGCACCAACATCATCACAGCTCATACTAAAGATGGGGTCAAGCTAGCACAAAAGTACAGGATCCCAAAGGTGATACAGGATTTTATACTGCAGCATCATGGCACCACGCCGGTAATATACTTTTATCACAAGGCCAAGAATAATAACAAGGATGTCAAGCTGGATGATTTCCGCTATACGGGACCTAAACCCCAAACCCCTGAAACGGCTATAGTGATGTTGGCCGACACCGTGGAGGCGGCGGTAAGGACCTTGCCCGATCCCGCTCCTGGGAAGGTGGAGGGTTTGATACGTAAGCTCATAAAGGAGAAGGTGGAGGACGGGCAGTTGGACGAGTGCCATCTGACGCTTAAAGACCTGGACTTAATTGCTACAGCCTTCAAAGATGTGCTGTGCGGCATATTTCATGAACGCGTTGAGTACCCTGATGTAGACTTAAAAGGAGAGCAGGATGAAGGTCATGACGGTGGAGATTAACAACTCACAGGATAAAATAGAGGTTGTACCGGAGATAGAAAGGCTTATAGAGGAGTGCGTATCCGAAACCCTGAAGATGGAAGGGGTAGATATTCCTGTCGAAGTGAGCGTACTGCTGGTGGACGACCATCAAATCCATCAGCTCAACAGCCAGTATAGAGGGGTGGATGCCCCCACAGATGTGCTGTCCTTTCCCATGGTGGAGTTTGAAAGTAATGGACAAGGCCGCGATTTGCGGGCCGTGCTCAACGCTGCAAGGCATGGTGATCAGGCTGTGCTCCTGGGGGATATAGTACTCTCGCTGGAAAGGGCGCAGCAACAAGCCCGGGAATATGGCCACAGCTTTTTCAGGGAAGTGGGTTATCTAGTAGTACACGGGATGCTGCACCTTTTGGGGTATGACCACGAGCAGGAGGAGCAGCGGCTTAGGATGCGCCAGAAGGAAGAAAGGGTCATGGAGGCATTGGGCCTTCAACGGGACGTATAGGGCTCCGAAGTAAGTAAGGTGACATTCGCACACAGGGATGTGGGGATGTAGCCAAGATGAAATCCAGAAACATAGTTGACAGCTTTAACAACGCCATAAAAGGCATCATATATGGGTTTAAGACCGAGCGAAACGTAAAGATACACTTTGTCATTGCCGTATTGGTGCTGATTGCTGCAGTTCTGGCTGACCTCTCCAAGCTAGAGGTTGTGTTGCTGTTCATCACCATAGCCGTGGTGATAGCCGCTGAGCTTTTCAACACGGCCATAGAGCGCTTGATAGATATGGTACATCCCGATTATCATCCTTTAGCAGAGGTTTCCAAGAATATGGCGGCCGGCGCGGTATTGGTGACCGCCGTAGGGGCTATGATGGTGGGGTATATCATATTTTACAACAGGATCGATTCGCTTTCGCTGGCCTTTGTGCGCAGAATCAAAAATGCGCCCATACACGTTACCGTCATTAGCCTCATAATAATAATGCTCATAGTGATAATGCTGAAATCATTCAATTTTAAGGGCAATTTTTTAAAAGGAGGCATGCCCAGCGGGCATAGCGCCCTGGCGTTTTCGCTGTTTACTTCCATAACTCTGCTCAGCAAAAGCGCTCTTATATCCTCCCTTGCTATGTTGATGGCACTCATGGTCATTCACAGCAGGTATGAGGCGGGAATCCATACCCTCACCGAGATAATAGTAGGCGCTTTTTTGGGCATGCTGCTTACTGTAATAATTTTTGAGCTGTTCCAGATTGTAACCTGATGGGAGGAATATGGTGTGACCGATAGTAAGGTGCGGCATCTGGTGGAGGAAGCCTTCAAAGCCAAGGAAAGGGCATATGCGCCTTACTCCAATTTCAGGGTGGGGGCTGCCCTCCTAGTGGAAGATGGCTCG
Organism: Caldicoprobacter sp.; assembly: GCF_047459465.1. Lineage (NCBI taxonomy): Bacteria > Bacillati > Bacillota > Clostridia > Caldicoprobacterales > Caldicoprobacteraceae > Caldicoprobacter > Caldicoprobacter sp. Next base: position 9,802 of record NZ_VSCO01000048.1, read on the forward strand.
GTTTATACCGGATGTAACGTGGAAAACGCCAGCTATGGTGCTACCTGCTGTGCCGAAAGGGTAGCCATATTTTCGGCTGTAGCTGATGGCAAGCGCAGCTTTAAAGCCATAGCGGTGGTATCGGATTACGAAGGCTTTACATTTCCTTGCGGAATATGCCGCCAGGTCATGTTGGAGTTCGATATCCCTACAGTGATCGTAGCGGATAGCAGCGGGGCGTATCGAGAGTATGCTCTGAAGGACCTTTTACCCAACGGCTTTAAGAAGTCAGCTGTGCGAGAAGGAGAGTGATGGGCTGTTGTCTCAAGGATTTCGTTCGGGGTTTGTTGCCATCGTGGGCAGGCCCAACGTGGGCAAGTCCACCCTTATGAATAGCATGGTAGGAGAAAAGATATCCATAATTTCGGATAAACCTCAGACCACCCGCAATCGCATACAGTGCGTGCTCACCCGAGCCAACTATCAGATCATCTTCATCGATACGCCGGGGCTTCACAAGCCTAAGAATAAGCTGGGGGAGTACATGGTACAGGTGGCCAAGGGCGCGCTGGAGGAAGTGGATGTAGTGCTGTTTATGGTGGATATATGGGAGGGCATAGGCGGTGGAGACAGATTTATAGCTGAGGAGTTGAAGAAAGTTGAGACGCCCGTCATCCTGGTAGCCAACAAGGTGGACAGGGTTAAATCTGTGGAGAATGCCGAGAAGATGGCTCAAGAGTTATGCCAGGAAGGCGGCTTCGACGAGGTGATACTGGTTTCGGCGCTGAATGGCACTAACCTGGATAAGCTGGAAAATACCATAGTGTCTTACCTGCCCGAGGGGCCCAAATATTACCCCGATGACATGGTCACCGACCAGCCTGAGCGATTTGTGGTGGCAGAGCTGATAAGGGAAAAGGCCCTTGAGTTGCTGGAAGAGGAGGTGCCCCACGGCATAGGGGTTGAAGTTACTGCCTTCAAAGAGCGCGAGGATAAGAACATAATAGATATATATGCTACAATATACTGTGAGAAGAAGAGCCACAAGGGCATAGTAATAGGCAAAGGCGGTTCCATGCTGCGCGAGATAGGTAGCCGGGCCAGGCGCGATATTGAACGCCTGCTAGGAGTACACGTGTACCTCGAGTTGTGGGTCAAGGTAAGGGAAAACTGGAGAAACAACATTGCCGATTTAAAAAATTTAGGTTATAAAATTTAGTTAGGTTATGATTGACGCAATCGGATTATTTTACATGGAATATGGGTCAAGTATGGCGGAAACCCTAATAAATGTAATAAATATATTTTATACAGACAGGGGGTTTATAATATATGATAGATTTTTTATGGAATCTGTTTGAAAAGACCGGCTCGGTAAGCAGCTATCTGCTTTATAAAGCCGTGCAACGGGTTGAGGGGGAACGCTATCTTGACCCATCGGTGAGCAATTCGGGAGAGGAGGAAAAGGTATATCAAGTTGGGAAGGAATAGGGAATCATGAATATTGTACGTACCCAAGGCGTGGTTTTGAGATATACGAATTTTAAAGAAGCTGATAGGATGCTTACGGTTTTTTCACCCGAGAGGGGTAAGATGCAGGTGCTGGCAAGGGGGTGCCGTAAGCCCAGCAGCCGGCTTCTGGCAGCCAGCCAGGTTTTCTGTTACGCCGATTACGTCTTTATAAAGTCCAAAGAAATTTATATCGCTACGCAGGCCGAGGTCAAGAACTCCTTTTACAATATCCGCACTGACGTAGAAAGGCTTGCCTACGGCACGTATATTCTGAACCTGACCGAAGAGGCGGTGAATTATGAGGAGAGTAATTTCCGCCTCTTTTATATGTTGTTGCATACATTGTCCCATCTGGCATATGGGGAAGTTAGCCCTGAGGACATAACTCATATATTCGAGCTTAAGCTGATTGACGTGCTTGGCTACCGCCCGGTGCTCGACAGGTGCCTGGTATGCGGCCAAAGGCCAGAAAGCAATCCTTTATTTTTTGGCATTACCGAAGGCGGAATCATATGCCCTCAATGCAATAACGACATAAAAAATGGATACACTATCCATAGGAACACCCTGCAAACCATTAGGTATATACTGGATGTGGACATAAGACGTCTGGGGGGACTGAAGTTTTCGCAGCAGGTAAGGGACGAACTGGACACAATTTTGTGGCATTATTTGAGCCACAGGCTGGAAAAGACCATAAAGGCCAGGCGGTTTATAGAGCAGATAAAATGCGGCGGGTGAGCGTTTATTATATGCTTTGGCCTTACATTATTGAAGTAAAAAGTCAAAAAGGATATTGACGAAAAAGATAAATTTGGTATAAGATAAAGCAGGATAATGCGCAAAAACGTAAAGGTATGGAAAAAGATATCAGGGGTTTAAGGGATTGTTATAACCTGAAGCCCAATGGTGAAATTAGATAAATGATAAAATTTATACATAGAACAGGAGGAAAACGCATGAAGAAATACGTCTATCTCTTCAGTGAAGGCAATGCCAATATGAGGGAACTGCTGGGCGGTAAGGGTGCCAATCTTGCCGAGATGACCAACCTTGGCTTACCTGTCCCACCGGGATTTACCGTAACCACTGAGGCCTGTACGCGATATTATCAGGATGGGCAGGTCATAGCTCCTGAGATCGAGGAGCAGATATATGAGGCCATGGAAAAAGTGGAGAAGATAGTTGGTAAAAAGTTTGGCGACATCAACAATCCTTTCCTGGTATCGGTTCGTTCGGGCGCCAGGGTGTCCATGCCCGGAATGATGGATACCATTTTGAACCTTGGGCTCAACGATGTGGCTGTAGAAGGATTGGCCAGGCAGACCAACAACGAGAGGTTTGCATATGACAGCTACAGGCGATTCATTCAGATGTTTTCCGATGTGGTAATGGGCATAGACAAGAACAAGTT
>NZ_VSCO01000198.1:0-2638 GCF_047459465.1 Caldicoprobacter sp.
AAATATCTTCTCCACCTATATCCCAAAGACATTTAATCCTGTGTCAACAGGTCTGCTTATAACCACCTGACAAACCAATCGTACGCTTTTCTCCCGGAGATTTCATGTTTACCCTCAAAAAAGTCACTCTCCAGCTTTTCCCGGGCTCCCAAGAAGCTATATATGGCTTCCAGCTTTTCAAAAGCCACCCTGGCACCATGTATGGGAAATATATGATCATAAAGCCCCGCTTCAATGAGTAAAGGCCTCGGAGCTATCATGCCAACTATATCCGGCATCTCGGCATACCTCAATATCCCGGGAATATAATTGTCGATACAATGGCGGATGGCCATGATGCTGTCTTTAAAAGTATTCAAATAACAGCTAATGACCGATACCTTGATCCTCTCATCTATAGCGCTGGTAAATGCGCATACCAGCCCCCCACCCGATATACCCATACAGCCTATCCTGTCAACCGCTACATCACTTCGGGTAAAGAGATAATCTATGGTTCTCATCGTTTCATACACCCTGATACCCGCTATGGTTTTGCCATACAATAACAGGTTGGTAGATATTTTGTAACAGGAATTTTCCCCTTTATATGGGTTTAGACGATCCTCGTCAAGGGTTCTATCGCCAAATCCCAACAGTTCCGGAACCACAACGATAAATCCCCGTCTTACCAGTTCCAGACCGAAATTTTTCTCATATCCTGGGTCACCGCTCTTTTCAGTACCATCAAAATTAAGCCCTACCACGTCCTTGCTCCCATACCCGTGACCGTGGCATGCCACAACAGCCGGCAATTTTCCATTGGCATTTTTAGGGATCAATACGTAAGCGATCATCTCCAGATCTTCTAAAGTATTGAATACCACCCGCTGCCTTATGTGATCATCCAGCTCTTTTTGTTCAACCAACCTGGGATTTAAATTTACCTTTTCCTCTGGAAATCCCCCTAGAAGCTCTATAAACGCGTTCCTTAAGTTGTCGCGCCATATTTTCCACTCAGATACATTCTTAGCGTTAAAGCTATATTGTGGCTTATTGGATGCATACAATTTTTCTAGAAAATCATCGGGCCTCAACGCCATCCCATAAAACCCCTTCCCGTAAAGTCCACGAATTAATTTTATCATTTATACGCGACAAAATCAATCGAACCAGTTGAACCCCTTAAGAATAGAAGGATAAGGCCTCCTAATAAATAGAGGGGGGTGACATTCCCCCTCTATTTTTCTACCGTATCTCCCAAAACCGCTTCATCTAACCAATTCCAAAGTCTCCCTGGCTATCATAAGCTCTTCATTGGTTGGGATAACCAATACTTTAACTTTGGAGTCGTCAGTGGATATTTCACCCTCTTTACCCTTTTTGGTATATTCGTTTTTCTCCCTATCTATATATATACCCAAAAACTCCAGCCCCTCGCAGGCCTTTTGACGGATATAAGGATTGTTTTCGCCTATGCCTGCCGTGAAGACCACGCAGTCAAGCCCGCCCATAGCCGCTGCGTATGCTCCTATATACTTCTTGATGGAATAGGCAAATATGTCTAAAGCCAGCTGTGCCCGCTCGTTGCCATCATTGGCAGCCGCCTCTAGATCCCTGAAATCGCTGCTTACGCCCGATATGCCCAGCACTCCCGATTCCTTATTCAAATAATGATCAATTTGCTGATAAGTCATGTTTTCCTTTTCCATAAGGAAAGTGACAATGGCAGGGTCAATGACACCGCAACGTGTACCCATAGGCAACCCTTCAAGAGGGGTAAATCCCATGCTGGTGTCTACCGACTTTCCCCCTTTAACAGCAGCAATGCTGGATCCATTGCCCAAATGACAGGTAACCATCTTAAGCTCTTCTATGGGCCTTTCCAACAGCTTTGCAGCCCTCAAAGTCACATATTTGTGTGAAGTGCCGTGGAAGCCATAACGCCTTATGCCGTATTTTTCATAAGCGCTGTACGGAATGGCATAAATATAGGCCTCCTTGGGCATGGTCTGATGAAAAGCCGTATCAAAAACGGCTACCATGGGCGTATTGGGCATAACCTTTTTGCAGGCCTCTATACCGGTTATATTGGCCGGGTTGTGAAGAGGAGCTAGATTAATGTTTGCCCTTATGGCTTCCATTACGTCATCATCTATTATCACCGAGCTGGAAAATCTCTCGCCACCGTGGACCACCCTGTGACCCACGGCTGAAATCTCCGACATGTCTTTGATTACTCCATACTCCGGATGTACCAGGGCATCTATGACCATCTTTACCGCCTGAACGTGGTCCTTGATGTCTACCTTTATCTCAACCTTTTCCTTCCCGGCCGGTGTATGGGACAGCATGGAGTTGTCTATCCCTATTCGTTCAGCTAAACCCTTGGCCAAAACCGTCTCGTCCGTCATATCGATAAGCTGATATTTGAGCGAGGAGCTCCCCGCATTTATGACCAAAATCTTCATATCCTGCTCCTCCCTTCACCGTTATTGAGCCTCAACCACGGTAATGGCAATGACATTGACGATGTCTTCGGCGCTGCAGCCTCTGGAGAGATCATTGACCGGCTTTGCCAACCCCTGGCTCAATGGCCCCAATGCCATGGCCTTGGCCAGCCTCTGCGTGAGCTTATACGCAATATTGCCGGCGTTAA
>NZ_VSCO01000199.1:0-2633 GCF_047459465.1 Caldicoprobacter sp.
GGGTATTCCCTTACAACCCTTTGCTTGTCCTGTATACCGAATATTCCGATGAAGATCATCTTTTATTCCCTCCTGAAAACCCGGTATCTATTATCCTTAATTATAACATATTAAACCGTTAATGATGTGAATCATGTCTATACTAAATCAACCTTTCGAGTGGCGATCAGGTTGGCGCCTGTACCCGCTATATCGTGAAGCAACACATCGCCTATGTTTACGGGAGCTCTTACCTTAAGCCCTTTGATCTGCTTCAAAGCTTCCATTATTTTTTCCCTTGGAATGCTCCTGTCTGTCTTGGCAGACACCAGCCTATAGTTTCCTCTTTCCACCCACACCGAGGTGGTAAGGGTGCGCAAGGGGCAGTTCATCTCCTGAACAGCGTAGGCTTTACCTCGGCTGCATCCGTTGCCCTTTACCTCCCACTTGCCGTCTCCGCTGGGTTCAACCTGCATTCTGCAACCCCGGGGACACAGTATGCATATCAGTTCCATGGCCGCTTTACCTCCCTTCATCCGAGGCTTCTCCATCTCAGTACCAGGTCGTCGCCAGGCCTTATGCCGGACAAGGCCTGTCTTTTTATTTTAAACCGCTCCATCTGCCCCGGAACTATGCGCAAGAACCTCTTGGAAGCCAGCAACCGCGAGCCATGCAACAATTCCACTACACCGTTATCATATATATTGTCCGACCTGAAAAACAGCTCTACATCCTCTTCTCCCGAAATCCTCTGGGGGACAACGTAGCGTATCCCGTATCCTGTCTCTATTTTAACCCGCCCATCCACATGCTGGCCGTACTGAGAGGCCAGGCCGTTCAAGTAGCGCCATATGCCGTAGCCTGCAATCTCAGCCTCTTCGCTCACATAATCCACCAGGTCGTGAACGTGGAGGACATTGCCGCAGGCAAAGATGCCCGGCACGCTGGTCTGCCGGTACTCGTCCACAACCGGCCCTCCCGTCACAGGGTCAAGCTGTACGTTGGCCTTCTGGCTGAGCTCGTTCTCGGGTATCAAGCCTACCGATAAGAGCAGGGTATCGCAGGGTACGTATTCTTCGGTGCCTGGAATGGGCCGTCGCTCATCGTCTATCTGTGCAACCCTCACCCCTTCTATCCTTTGACTACCATGGATTTTCACCACGGTGCACCTAAATCTTATGGGAATGCCGTAATCCTCCAGACACTGCCTTATATTCCTGGGAAGCCCGGTGGAATAGGGCATGATCTCGCATACCATCTTGACGTTGGCACCTTCCCAGGTAAGCCTCCTGGCCATTATAAGGCCGATATCCCCCGATCCCAGGATAACAACCTCCCGCCCTGGCATATACCCATCTATGTTCATGAGCCTTTGGGCCATGCCTGCCGTATAAACCCCCGCCGGTCGCCCTCCAGGAATCATGAGGGCACCCCTGGTCCTTTCCCTGCACCCCATCGCGAGTATCACTGCCCTGGCTTGTATCTGTATCGCCCCATGCTTGGGATTTACGGCATAGACCCTTTTGTCCTCGTCAATGTCCACCACCATGGTGTCCAGAAGATAAGGGATTTGCGCCTCTTCAACCATGTCGATAAACCTTTGGGCGTACTCAGGGCCGGTAAGCTCCTCGCCAAACCGATGAAGCCCGAAGCCACTATGGATGCATTGCTGAAGAATTCCTCCCAAATGAGAATCCCTCTCGAGTATGATGATGTCCCGTATGCCGCGTTTATGGCAGGATAAAGCGGCTGCCAAACCGGCTGGTCCCCCTCCTATGACCACTACATCGGCTTTCATGCTCAGCATCTTGCATTCTCCCCTAAAAAGTCCTTGATCTTCCCCATCACAATCCTCGAACCCTCTCCTTTTTTGGTTATCTGCTCCATCGGGATGCCCAGCTCCCTTTCCATTATCTCCATGATCCGAGGGATACAAAAGCCGCCCTGGCAACGCCCCATCCCCGTTCTGGTCCTTCGCTTTACGGCATCTACGGTAAGGGCAGGAAGACTTCTGTGAAGGGCTTGCACTATCTCTCCCTCGGTCACCATCTCGCACCTGCATATTATACGTCCAAACCTGGGGTCCTTTCTTATGAGCTCCTCCCTGGTATGCCAGTCGGCATGGCTGAAACGGCTTATCCCCTTGCGATAGGGATTGAAATCGCTCCTGATTTCAAGCTGGCGGCCGTCCTTCCGCATGATGCCGTTTAAAATATCCGCTACGTATTTACCTATCGCCGGTGCGGCCGAAAGCCCAGGTGAGCAAATCCCTGCCACCTGAATGAATCCTTCCGCTTTGTGAGATGGGCGGATTATGAAGTCCTCCCCATCGGCTATGGCCCTTAATCCCGCAAACTCGGTTATGACGTCGGTCCTGGGCAGAGAAGGCACCGATTCCAGCGCCTTTTGATATACGAAACTCAGGCCATCTGCAGTGGTGTCAACATCATCCCGTTGGTCTACATCCACGGCATTAGGTCCTATGAGCAGGTTGCCGTCCACTGTGGGGGTGACCAGCACACCCTTGCCCAGCTTTGACGGCGGTTGAAATATGGTGCTGGTGACTAAGCTCCCCCATTTTTTGTCGTACAGGCAATATTCTCCCTTGCGCGGGTGTATGCGGAATGAATCATCGCCTATCATCTGGCTTATCA
>NZ_VSCO01000200.1:0-2606 GCF_047459465.1 Caldicoprobacter sp.
TTTACAGCGTCATTCTATCACAATAGAATAGAGTTGTCAATAGATGATTTGATTTAGATAATTTGATTTAGCCATAAAGTAGCAAGCGTTATGATGATATTTTGAATATACAAATGCTATACAACACTGCATTTGATCCATCAAGGAACTTTAAATGAACCATATATTTTACATTTTAAAAAAGTTCCGCCATTCATCTCCGATTAAAATCGAAGGATGAATGGCGGTTTAAGTTATCGTCTGAAAACCGGCTGGATATCCGTGAGCAAACCAAAGGCTCAAAAAAGTCTAATCGGATGAAGCCTTCTGTTAATCTTCTTGTCGGTCAACCCGATAAGTTATACCGTTAACAGTGATAGCAGCTACCTGGCTCAAATCAAGCTCCCACCGACTAAACCTCCAATTACGATAGAATTTGCCGGTACTGGTGTCATAATTGCGTATTACGCTGATGGGATGACGCTGGTAAAAAAACAATCTTCTATCGTCATAATCAAGATTGATTTCCTGACCATCAACCAAAACTATCGTTGCACGGATATGGGGTTCAATCCATTCGTTACCGTACTCACCCGTGCTCTTGGAGTGTTCACCTATTTCCCGGCTGCAGCCCCTGATCTTAAGCTCAAAGGGCGTAAGCATAATCTCTTCAATGCAATAGCCATCGTATAAATCCGGTTCAGGATAAAAAACAATATTCTTGGTAAAAACATTGGTCACAACAGTTGTAAGGATGTATTTGCTTCCATTCAGATTCAAAGTAAGCTCAAGGGTCTTGCCCTCGCAATCCTTGAGGCTTTCGTATTTCAAGTAATCAGAGTCGGGATTGGTATGAGCTTTAATAAACTCTTCATCTATATCCTGCGGCTTGATATACAGCCAATCTGTAATTGTAGCTGAACAAAGGAAATACCGCACCCCGTCCTGATAGCCTATCTCCTCCATGCTGCCAAACAGCATATACTTCCATCTGGGTATCCTCGGGGTGTCTTCGGGGTCCACAATGCGTCCGCTTATGCTAAAATCTTCCGGTAGCTCACCTTCCACCGCCATGATTGCATACACATTGTGGTCGGTAAAAATAATGTTCTGTAAGCGGATGGTGCAGTCCTCAGTTACCACCGCCGCGCTCTCTTCCGCAATCTCGTTGATGCTGTCGGCATACTTATACACATCGTCGCCAAATGCTTTTCTAAACAGCCCCAACGACTTTGGCTCCACCTCGGCTTCTACTAGAGAAACGGCAAAGGTGAGCATCATTACCGCTACAAGTATGAACGCCAACACCCTACTGAAAACGGTAGCCTCTTTCGTCTTCATAATCGATATGACCCGTTCTTCTATTGCCTTCTTATTGAAATTGCTGGCCAGCGGCTCCAATCCAATCTTGGCTTCCTCCATACCGATCAAAGCCAAAGCATATTGCGACCTTGAGGTTTGACCAAATGCTCGCACAACCGCTTCATCGCATGCCAGCTCAATATCACGGTTGGCAAGCACATACATCGCCCACACCAGAGGGTTAAACCAATGAATACACAATGCTGCCGCAAGCAGCCATTTTCTCAGCGTATCAAACCGTTTGATATGTACCAGCTCATGAGCAAGAATGTATTTCAGACGCCATTCATCTTTGCTGCTTATTATTTTCGGAAGAAGTATCACCGGCCTCCATATACCGTAAGTCAGCGGAACCGTAATGGTATCCAACTGCCTAATTTGAACGGTTCTTCTTATCGGATGCTCTCTCAAACACCGGTTGAAAACATAACCGTTGACCGGAAGTGCCGGAAGTGCGGTTTTATATTTCTTCAGACACCGGAGATGCGTCACCAGAAAAAAGCTTGCCATGATGATTGCAACTGTTGACCATACCAATACAAAAGCTGACCAATTGGGTACAAAAGGAGAAACGACCGAAGGCGTCGATGGCGCTTTAGCCACCTCTGCAGGCACAATATTGGCGGTATTATACTGTAAAGACGTATTGGGGACAATCCATATAATATCTTCCTGCGCTAATACCTCAGAAATATTGCCCGGCCCATTATATGCCCTCATACGCAGTGGAATGGAAAATGGGATAAGCAATCGACATAGAACAATATCCCAAAGGATAAGAAAAGTTTTTTTGGGCAGCTTATTGATTGCCAGTGTGCGGATTACCACAATAGCCAAAATAAGAACAGCGGCCGAAAGGCTGGTTTGCAAGACCTTCACACCCAACACCTCGATTTAAATTGTTTTTGCCAAACCACTCATTCCGCCGCTACCTCATTCCAAATCTTTTACCAGCCGCTTAAGCCTCTCAATCTCTTGCGGAGTCAATTTTCTACTCTCTAAGAGAGATGCAACAAGCTGATCGGCAGCACCGCCGTACATTTTATTGATAAGCTCGTTGGTTTCAAACTCCCGTACCTGTTCTTTGGTAACAAGCGGATGGCACACAAAGTTAGGCTCTCGCCGTTCAATGACACCTTTTTCAATGCATTTTTTGATTACCGTGTAAGTAGTGGTCTTCTTCCATCCCACCTGTTTATTTAAAATTTCGGCAATTCGCTTTGCAGGGGTATCGCCATATTGCCACAAAACTTCCATGACTTTTA
>NZ_VSCO01000201.1:0-2533 GCF_047459465.1 Caldicoprobacter sp.
GCCAACATAGCTCAGCTGGTAGAGCAGCGGTCTCGTAAACCGCAGGTCAGGGGTTCGAATCCCCTTGTTGGCTCCAAAAAGTCGGGGTGTAGCGCAGCTTGGTAGCGCGTCTCGTTCGGGACGAGAAGGTCGCAGGTTCAAATCCTGTCACCCCGACCATTTTTTAATAGGCCACGCAATTTCAACCGGCAAAAAGGTCTGGTGGTTTGTGCAAGTGCATGAGATTTTTTTATTTTTATGAAAATGCTCACATATGGCCCATTAAAATGCAATCAACGAAAGAGGTAAGGCAATGAATATACCCAATATATTGACGGCTATAAGGTTTTGCCTGATTCCGGTTTTCATATACGTGTTTTACAACCCGGAAATAGAGAACAACGTGTTATGGGGGATTGTGGTTTTTATTGCGGCCGGGGCGACAGACCTATTGGATGGATACATTGCCAGGAAATACGACCTCATTACCAAATGGGGAAAATTGATGGATCCGTTGGCTGATAAGCTCATGTTGCTCACCGTGCTTATCTCGCTGTACGTCAAAGGCATTATCCCTGCGCCCGTAATATTGATCGTATTTATCAAGGAATTTCTTATGATCGTTGGAGCTGCTTTTCTTTATAAAAATCGCAATGTAGTGGTGGAAGCAAATTTTTTTGGTAAAGCAGCTACGGCTTCATTTTATGTGGCGGTGATTACTACTGTGCTCAAGTTTCAGTATAGTAATGTCTTGCTGTACATAGCCGTAGTTTTGACTCTCATAGCTCTGGTGCAGTATGGCTACAGGGCATTCAAAAGGAATCCATCAAAATGAATGTGCTAAATTTTGGATAAGAAAAAAGGGCTGGACATACCGTTCAGCCCCTTTAAATTTAAAAACGCGAAAGCCCATTTATCGATGGAGAGATGCAGGCAGCCTTTAAAACGAAATTTTGTATTAGCAGAAATGTTTGAATTGAGGCAGCCAATCCTTGTTCACTTCGAACATTTCTCTGACCATTTGTTTGATTTCTGCCAAGCTGAGTACCGCCGACGTTAAGGGGTCATAATAGATGGCCTGGTATATCTTGTTGGGATCTCCGGTCAAAGCCCCTTCCACCGCCAGCTCCTCGCACATGGCATTTACGTAATTAAGGATTGCCAGTTGGGGCGGCAAAGGCCCTACGTGTATTGGTTCAAATCCGTATTTGGATGCCAGCACCGGTACCTCAACGCAGCACCCTTCAGGTAGATTATCGATGAGGCCAAAGTTTCTCACGTTACCGTTGAACTTGTACATGGTCCCATCGCCGATGACGGCGTTCAGAATACCTGCTGCGTATTCATTTCCGCGATTCAAATTAATAGTATCCCGCTCCAGCCATTTTTTGATGTCATCTCTCCAGGTATCCTCACGCTTTAAGTATTCTTTGAGTATAAAGGCATATTCTCCGGGATTCCATCCCGTACCATGGGTGCAATATTTTTCTATGAGGTCGGGCCTCTTTCTAAACCATGCATTGTATTCTGAGTTGTGTCCGCTGGATTCGGTGACATAATAGCCGAGGTGTAAAAACATCTCGTTGCGGACCTGCTCCTGGTTGTAAATTTCGGGGCGCTGGACCGCTTCGCGAATGAGGGGATAGGCATCTTTTCCGTTCCACTTGAATTCCAAGAACCAGGCTTGATGGTTTATGCCAGCGCACACATATGTGATTTCTTCCATAGGGGCTCCTATCCACGATGCTAACATTGCAGCCGTACCTTGAACGCTGTGGCACAAGCCCGTTACCTTTACTTTAGTCTCGCCCTGCATGGCCCGGCACAACATGGCCATGGGGTTGGTGTAGTTGAGCATTATGGCATCGGGGCAGTAGCGCTCAATGTCCCTGCATATATCCAGCATCACGGGTATAGTTCTAAGTGCTCTGAAGATGCCTGCCGGCCCACGGGTGTCTCCTACGTTTATATCCACGCCGTACTTCTTGGGTATCTCAATGTCATGGCGCCATACATGCACTCCGCCCACCAGAATTGTGCATATAACTCCGTCGGCATCCTTCAACGCTTCTGCCCTGTTGGTGGTGGCTATGACTTTGGCTGGGTAGTTGCCTGCTTCGATGATCTTGTCAACCGCCTTTTTTATGTAGCCTAAGCGCTCTTCATCGATGTCCATGAGGGCAATGGTACAATCCTGCAGTGCAGGGTATGTGAGCATGTCCCGCACTAGGCTCCTGGTAAACTCAAAGCTGCCAGCGCCTATAAAGGCAATTTTTTTAGACATTGTCGGTGACCCCCCTTTAAATTTGATGTTAAAACTATACTTTTAAAACTATACTTTAATTATAAAGAGTTGCACCGTATTTTTCTATATAGTAGTGTGATATTTAAGCCGAAATTTTTAAGATATTGTGACTTCATGGGGATGGCGGATTGTCAGTAGTCTGGCAGGGTGTTCCTGTTCTAGCGATATTATGATAGCAGCTTGTTTACATCTTTTTACTTATGTTATAATTTACCCAAACAAGTAGCACGTAACAATGCCATGGAGATG
>NZ_VSCO01000049.1:0-12124 GCF_047459465.1 Caldicoprobacter sp.
ATTTCATGTAAAATAATTCTGATAGAACTATTAAGGCAATAAAAAATCCCCCACGGTATGCAGGGGGCTTAAAACTGTCACAACACCTGCTTAAGAAAATTCCTTGTCCTATCGTTGCGTGGGTTATAGAATATTTCCTCTGGCAAGCCTTCCTCGATTATCTCTCCTCCATCCATGAATACTATTCGATGACCCACTTCCCGTGCAAATCCCATCTCATGGGTAACCACCACCATGGTCATCCTATCTTCAGCCAGGTCCCGCATAACCTTGAGGACCTCCCCGGTAAGCTCGGGGTCCAGGGCGGATGTAGGCTCATCAAACAGCATTATGTCAGGCTTCATGGCCAGGGCCCTCGCAATGGCCACCCTCTGCTTTTGGCCACCAGAAAGTTGTGAAGGATAGCTGTCCCTCTTGTCAAGCAACCCCACTCTCTCAAGCAGTGCTTCGGCCATATCAATTGCTTCCTTTTTTGGCATTTTGTTTACCACGATGGGAGCCTCAATGATGTTCTCCAGCACAGTCTTGTGGGGAAATAGGTTGAAGTTCTGAAACACCATCCCTACCTTCTTGCATATTTGGCGTATCTGCTTATCGGGGACATATGTTGCCCTGCCCTCTTCATCTTCGTACGCAATGGGTTGCCCTCCTATTATGATAGAGCCCTTGTCGATAACCTCCAGATGAATGATGCACCGCAGCAAGGTACTTTTACCCGATCCCGAAGGGCCTATAACGGCTACTACCTCGCCCTTATTGACGTTCAATGAAACCCCTTTTAAAACCTGTAAATTCCCAAACGACTTGTAAACGTTTTTAGCCTCAATCATATACATGGACCTCTAACCCCTATTCATATATTGAATATCGGCGTTCCAACCAATCAAATGCCTTGGTCAGCACATAAGTCATGATCAAATAAAATACAGCTGCTACTATAAAGGGCGATGTCACAGCATCCCTGGACACGGCGATCTTGGTAGCCCTTAAAAGCTCGCCTAAGCCTATAGCATACACCAGGGCTGTATCCTTTACAAGGGTGATGGCCTCATTGCAGACAGGAGGCAGTACCCTCCGCACGGTCTGTGGAAGGATAATCCTCCACATGGTCTGCCAATAGGTAAAGCCCAACACCTTAGCTCCTTCATACTGCCCTTTATCAATCGACTGTATGCCGGCTCTGAAAATCTCGGCAAAATAAGCGGCATAGTTGAGGACAAAAGCGATACAGGCGGCCGGGAAATTGTCCAGGGTAATCCCGAAGTTGGGCAAGCCATAATATACAAAAAATACCTGCAACAGCAATGGCGTACCCCTCAACAGCCAGATATATCCACCGACGACATCCCTCAAAATCCTATATCTAGAAATGCGCGCCAGCGCCAGAAGCACCCCCAAAGGAATTGAAAAAAAGATTGTAATGAAAAACAACTCTAGAGTAACCACGGTACCCTGGAGCATGGGCACAATAATACGCGATACATATTCCAACGTAGGTTTTATTACCCCAAGCGCTGGTCCTATAACCTCAAGCACCAATCCCTGCATAATACCTCTCCCGATTGAAAATTTATAGAAACGCAAAAAAAGCCTGACGGCGCAATCAAAGGCCGTCAGCCTTAAAAGCTTTGACATACCAACGCGAGTCTCACTTCTTTATGATGTCCTCACCAAACCATTTCTTGGAAATCTCGGCCATGGTGCCATCCTGTTTCATCTCATCCAACACTTTATCCAGGGCCTCCAGCAGTTCCTTATCCTCCAACCTTAATCCGACGCCGTATTCCTCGGTACCGAAATTGTCCTCCAAAATCACAAAATTTTCATTCCTCTTTTCAATGTAATATCTCCCCAGTATCTCGTCTGCCACCACAGCATCAATCCTGCCTGCCTTAAGGTCCAACAGCGCTTCAAGGTTATCGGGATACTGTACCACTTCGGCCAGAGATTCAAACACTTCCTTATCCTTTTCCAAGGCTTCAAGGCTGCTGCTGCTCATCTGTACCCCTACCTTCTTGCCTGCCAGGTCAGCCTTGCTCTTTATAGTTGAGCCCTGTGGTACGATTATGATCTGCGTATTTACCAGGTATGGCTTAGTAAAGGCCATGTTTTTCTTCCTCTCCTCGGTAATGGTGAGGCCGTTCCATATCATGTCTATCTTCCTATTCTTGAGCTCAAGCTCCTTGCTATCCCAATCAATGGGCTTAAACTCCACTTCCACTCCCAATCTCTTTGCGGCCTCTTTTGCCAAATCAACGTCAAAACCGACGATATTGCCATTCTCATCCCTAAATCCCATGGGGGCAAATGCGTCGTCAAGCCCTACTATAAACTTTCCAGCCTGCTTTATCCTCTTCAAAGAATCGTCCTTAGCGTCAGCCGCCTGTTGAGCTCCCGCACAGGCACTCAATAATAGCCCAACCATCAATGCCAAAGTCAAAATCGCAATTGTACTCCTCTTCACTTCAATTCCTCCATTCAAATCTCGTTTAGTTTTAAAACAACAATATTATAATTTAGTATATTAAATTAGTAAAGCGTTAAATTGAAAAAATTTAATGCTATTTTTAGGAATTTCCCAAAAGGGACATCTTAAAATGAGGATCAGCTGCGCCCGACAGGAATAAAACATATATATATCAGCCAACCTATTATATGAAAATACAAGCAATGGTAAGGGGTTGTACATATGCTAGTGATGTTTTTCCGGGCTTTAATACTCTATGCCCTGGTAGTCACGGGGATAAGGATCATGGGAAAACGACAGGTAGGCGAGCTTCAGCCCTTTGAGCTGGTGGTCACCATAATGATAGCCGAACTGGCATCGGTGCCCATGGAAAACACCGGCACGCCCCTTTTAAATGGGATCGTGCCCATACTGGCATTGCTTTTGGCTGAAGTGTTCATTTCATACATCACCTTAAAAAGCGAAAGGGCCAGAACCATCGTATGTGGCTCGCCCAGCATCGTGATACAAAACGGCAAGATCGTACAGAGAGAACTGGCGCGGCTGCGCTATAACGTAAACGACCTGCTGGAACAGCTGAGAGAAAAGAACATAGTCAACGTATCGGACGTTGAATTCGCTATACTTGAAACTAACGGCCAGCTAAGCGTCATACCCAAACCTCAAAAAAGGCCGGTAACCGCCGAGGACCTTAATCTGTCTACCCGCTACGAGGGCTTACCATATACCCTCATCATGGACGGCCATATACAGCACAAAAACCTTGCTAAAGCCGGCGTGGACATCAACTGGCTGCTCCAGCAGCTTGAAATCCGCGGGCTTAAACCCAAAGACGTATTCTTCGCCTATCTTGACAGCCAAAGGAACTTACAGATAGAAGAAAAAGAAAAGCGGAGGTGAGCCCATTGAAGGTACTGGTAATAATGATGGCGATAACCATCATCTTTATCGGCTTTGCAATTTGGACCCAACACACCCTCGCCTCCTCAGCCCAAACGCTGGAACAGACCCTGAACAGCTTGGAATCGGCTATAAAAGGCGATAACTGGGAAACGGCAAATGAGCAGCTGGAATACTTCAACCAGCTATGGGAAAAGACCAAAAATCTGTGGCAGATATTTATCGATCATGAAGAAATAGACAATATCGACGTGACGCTGGCAAGAGTAAAACAGCTGGTAAGCACAAAAGAAAAGGCCGATTCGCTGTCCGAAATCTCGGCCCTCAAGCTTTTCATTGTCCACATCCCGCAAAAGGAATCCCTGTGCCTTGTAAATATGTTTTAAGGAGCAATCGGCGCGATCCCATTAGGACCTCTTATCAAACGCCATTTATTTCACCAATATGCTTTTACACGCAAGAGGTCATTCAACCCCAAAATATATCGGCATAATCCTCTTCGACGTACTCGGTGTAAAAATCTATAAATAAACCCGATTTAGGCGGCTGGCAAGCGCGATCCTCCACCTGTACCCTGCATAAAAAGTCCTGCTTTTCAAAAAAGCTTATGGCTTCATAATCCCAGGGAATATCGCTGCGCTCATATATGCCATACCGTTCCAAATCCTTCAAAAACGGGTTTATTTTATCCTCCGAATCCACATCTACCTCAACGCTCCCTTTCTGCCTTAGCTCCCTTATTACTTCCTCGACCTCGCCGGTCTGATAGCGAAAAGCCCTTTCCATTCGTATCACTCCCATTCTACTCTTTACATATGGAGTACCTGTTTTAAAAATTGGCCGGTATAGCTTTCCTCCACCTTTGCTACTTCTTCGGGGGTTCCCTGAGCCACTATCATACCGCCCCTATCTCCGCCTTCCGGCCCCAAATCGATGATGTAGTCGGCCGTCTTTATCACGTCCAAATTGTGCTCTATGACCACCACGGTATTCCCCCCATCGGTCAGCCTATGCAGGATATCAATGAGCCTATGGACGTCAGCGATGTGCAAACCGGTGGTGGGCTCGTCCAATATATATATGGTGCGGCCGGTACTTCTCCTACTCAGCTCGGTAGCCAGCTTAACCCGCTGGGCTTCACCGCCCGATAGGGTGGTCGATGGTTGTCCAAGCTTGATGTAGCCAAGCCCCACATCGTATAAGGTTTGCAACTTCCTGTAAATCCTGGGTATATTCTCAAAGAACTCCATGGCCTCCTCAACCGTCATATCCAGCACATCGGCTATATTCTTGCCCTTGTACTTCACCTGCAACGTCTCACGGTTATACCGCTTGCCCTTACACACTTCGCAGGGCACATATACATCCGACAGAAATTGCATCTCTATCCTGATTATGCCGTCGCCCCGGCAGGCCTCACATCGTCCCCCTTTGATGTTAAAGCTAAAACGCCCTTTATTATACCCCCTTACCTTGGCATCGCTGGTCATGGCAAAGACTTCGCGTATATAATCGAATACGCCGGTATAGGTGGCAGGATTAGAACGCGGCGTTCTGCCTATGGGAGACTGGTCGATGTTTATAACCTTATCCAGGTGCTCCAGTCCCAGTATTTTTTCATAACGTCCCGGCTTTACGCTGGCGCGGTTGAGGTGCTTGGCCAATGCCTTATAGAGGATCTCGTTAACTAAAGTGCTTTTGCCCGACCCAGAGACGCCGGTTACACACGTCATTACGCCCAGCGGTATCCTGACGTTTATATTCTTCAAGTTGTGTTCGCTGGCACCAATTATTTCAAGCCATTTATCGCCTGGCTGCCGCCGCACTGCAGGAACCTCTATCTTTTTTTTGCCGCTCAAGTACTGCCCGGTAATGGACTCCGGGCAATTCATGATATCTTCCACTGTGCCGGCAGCAACCACCCGCCCGCCATTGGCTCCTGCTCCCGGCCCCATGTCGATAATGTAATCAGCAGACCGTATGGTCTCCTCATCGTGTTCCACTACGATTACGGTATTGCCCAGATCCCTCAGCTTTTTTAAGGTGCGTATCAGCCTCTCGTTATCGCGCTGATGCAGGCCTATGCTAGGTTCGTCCAATATATATAGTACCCCAACAAGGCTAGATCCAATCTGGGTGGCCAACCTGATGCGCTGAGCTTCGCCGCCCGACAGCGTCCCTGCAGGGCGCGATAAAGTCAAATAATCAAGCCCTACATCCACCATGAACTGGAGCCGAGAGCGAATTTCCTTGAGTATCTGATGAGCAATCAACTGCTGGGTAGGGGTAAGTTTAAGCCCATCGATAAAATCGAGCAGTTCTTTGACCGATAAATTGGTCACCTGGTATATATTGAGCCCGCCTACCGTAACGGCCAGGGCTTCGGGCTTCAGCCTGGCACCCTTGCAAACAGGGCATGGGGTACTGCCCATATACGCCTCAATCTCCTCACGCGCCACCTCAGAATCGGTTTCATAATAGCGCCGCTGTAAGTTGGGGATTATACCCTCAAAGGGAGCCATAAAATAGCCCGAACCATTCCGGTCATATTTTACCTTAATCTTCTCTCCTCTGGTACCGTACAATATGATATCCACTATTTCCTTTGGCAAGTCTTCTACCGGCGTATATAGGCTAAAGCCGTAGTGCTCGGCCAGCGCCTCCAAAAATATCCTGGCCATGCTATCGCCATTGCCGCTGTTCCACCCAGGAACAGCAATTGCCCCTTCCGCCAGGCTCAAAGAAGGATTGGGGATTACCAGTTCGGGATCAATCTCCATCAGAACCCCCAGCCCATGACAGTTGGGACAGGCCCCAAAGGGGCTATTGAAAGAAAACAGTCGAGGTGCAAGCTCCTCTATGCTAATTCCACAATCAGGACATGCGTATTTCTGGCTAAAGAGTATCTCCTGCCCTCCGATCACATCCACAATGGCCAAGCCATCGCTCAATTTCAACACCGTCTCAAGAGAATCGGTGAGCCTCTGCTGAATACCCTTCCTTACGACGAGCCGGTCAACTACTACCTCGATGGTGTGCTTCTTATTTTTGTCAAGCTTGATCTCTTCCGAAAGCTCGCGCATCTCCCCGTCTATTCTAACCCGCACATAGCCTTCCTTCCTTATATCTTCAAGCAGCCGTACGTACTCCCCTTTTCGGCCGCGAACCAGAGGAGCCAAAAGCTGGATCCTGGTCCCCTCTTCCATTGCCATGATATAATCCACCATCTGCTCAACCGTTTGTTGCTTAATCTCCCTACCGCATTTGGGACAATGGGGAGTGCCTATCCTGGCAAACAGAAGCCGAAGGTAATCGTATATCTCGGTAACCGTTCCCACGGTGGAACGGGGATTCCTGCGAGGGGTTTTTTGGTCAATGGATATGGCGGGAGAAAGTCCCTCTATATAATCCACATCCGGCTTTTCCATCTGCCCCAAAAACTGCCGTGCATATGCCGACAGGGACTCTATATACCGCCTCTGCCCCTCGGCATACAGGGTATCAAAAGCCAGCGACGACTTGCCTGAACCGCTGAGCCCCGTCACCACCACCAGCTTATCCCTGGGGATGGATATATCTATATTCTTTAAATTGTGCTCCCTTGCGCCTTTTACATATATCGCTTTACCCTCACCCATATATGAGCCAAACCCTCTTTCGCATGATGTAGATATTCTATGTCCAGCAATTCAGAATACAGTATAGCAAAAATCTATGCAAAATAAAAGGAAGGATTGCTTATTCCCTCCCCCATGCCTCGTTAGCCACAGCCCTATGCTCCTCTGTCCCTACTACCATGAAAATGCTGCTGGCGTCTGCAGGTTGATCACTTAAGCCGTACTTCAGCTTTAAGGCGATAATCCTCCTCACTGACTCATCTATGCGTTCCATTGGTATTCTGCCGCTATGCACGGCTTGGATAATGGCCTCAAAAGCCTGCTTCTGCTTTTCATATGTGTGGCATATGGACACTATATCGGTCCCGGCCAGCACTGCCCGTACGGCCGCCTCCTCTATGCCGTAGTATTTTTGTATGGCTCCCATTTCCATATCGTCCGATATGACCACCCCATCAAAGCCCAGCTCCTGGCGCAGCACCCCCGTAATTATTTCCGGCGATAAGCTGGCAGGTACCTTCTCTTGAGTTATATTGGGAAAGAGTATGTGAGCTACCATGACCATATCTGCCCCTTCTTCAATAGCGCGTTTAAAAGGAATAAGCTCAAAGCTCCTCAAGCGTTGCATATCATGGCTCAAAGTAGGCAGGTCCACATGGGAATCCACAACGGTATCGCCATGCCCCGGAAAATGTTTAATTACCGGTATAACCCCTCCATCTCGCAACCCCTTCATCAAGGCTACCCCCAGTTGGGCCACAGCATCAGGATCAGTACCCAAGGCCCTGTCGCCGATAACTGTATTTTGGGGGTTGCTCCATATGTCAAGTACCGGCGCAAAGTTCAGGTTGAATCCGTAAGCGCGCATCTCAACAGCCGTGACTTTCCCTATATCATAGGCCAGCTGCGTTGAGTTATTTTTCCCCCATACCAAATTGGGCGGGAAATGGGTAGCATCTTTAGGAAGGCGGCTGACCTTCCCACCTTCCTGATCGGCCGAGATTATAAGGGGAAGGGGATTGCCCTCATTAAAAGCCTTTAACTGGTTTATGAGGTTGACCAGCTGCATGCTGTCCTTTACATTTCTGGAAAACAGTATGACGCTTCCCACATGGTAGTTCTGTATCATCTCCTTGACGGCAGCAGGTGCTTCAAACCCATCAAAGCCTATAATAAGCATCTGGCCTACCTTTTCTTCCAGGGTCATCCTGCTCAGATACTCCTCGATTTTATCCTCCAAAGAAAACAGAGCCGGAGAATCCCCTTGATCTTGAGCATTATCGTTTTGAGACTGATGGTCCCCTTGTCCTGGACCTAGATCATCCTGTTTTGCATCTTCCAATCCCTGCTCTTGCTGCCCTTCCGATTTATCGCTATCACTACCAAACGTTTTTCCATCTTGGTCAACACCTTGGCCATCTTTTAAACCGTCAGGCGTATCCATCCTTCCATAAGAACAGCCTGATAAAATAGATATCCCTAAAAACAGTGGCAACAAAATGGCAAATACCCTGTAAATGTACCTCATCTTTACCTCCTTAGCATCTTATCCCAAACCATCGATACGAAAATTATAACACTTTTCATAGGATATTAAAACACGTTCACCGGCAATAAAAATGGCGGGGAAGCTTTGGTGCCGCCCCGCCATTATAAAATAAAATTATCAACCTTTCCGGCAAACACTTTCAAGCCCGATAATTTAGCTTATACCAACGGAGTTGGCAGGATATTATCAGTGAATAACCACAGCATCAAGGGCTACATACATCAACGTAAGCATGTCTGTACGCATCAAAATACTGCCCTTCAAAAAGCCGTATGAGAGTGTTGGTCACATGAAGCTCGACTTCGTTTTCCCCTGGTTTTATCCAGCTTTTATCTACCACCCATCGGTACGGGCTCCATGCCCTGGTCCCCGCATTATGGCCATTAACATAAAGACTCACCACGTCTTCCATAGCAGCATCATCTATAAACATCTCGATCCTATCGGCTGCCCCATCAATCAAAAGCTTTTTCCTGTATACCAACGTGCCGGCATAAAAGGGCAAGCCCAGTGCCATTAAATCTCCCGGCTTGCCGGCGCTACCAATTGAACACAGTTTCCACATGCCATCCTCTTTTTTCACTCCAAAGCATCCGAAGAGGTATAGCGGGTTCACAAGCCCATCATGGGTGGCTTGAACAGCTACCTTCACCTGTATCTCATTTACCCCCTGCTTTATATACTGCGATATATCCACAGCCAGATTGGTGGGTAGATATATCTCCTGCTGCACAAATTGACCCAACTCTATTCTATTGCCATTAATTATCATATACCCTTCGCCCTGTAAGCTGCCAGGCTCCATGACAAGCAATATAGGGGGCTTAACGTTATCCTCTACATAAAATTCTGCTGTATACGTGCAGTTAAGCGGGGGCAATTCCAACTGCTTTGGACAGCCAAAATAATCCTTCAGCTTTATTGGGATCGCAATTCCCGCATCGTGAATTTGGTCTATTATGGGTTTACATTCCACCACCTTTCCTCCATGGCAACCTTCCACCTGAAGCCGCCAGAAGCCTACCCTCAGGGCATTCATCCCCTTTAATTGAACTTCCCATTCATCATCCAGATCTATCTTTTGCTTTTTGGTATGTCTTACAACCCCGAACTGCTTATCCATAGCTTCATCGCATCTATCTTTCAAAGTCAAAATATAGGCCTGATAGGGTGCAAACTCAAGGGAAAAACCCTTTAGCTTGACATCTTCATCAAACTGAAGGATACTTTTGCTATTCTCCAAACCGGGATCGCTGCAATAAATCCAATGATGCAAAAACCCATTGCAGTTAAGATAAATTCTCACCCTATGCCGCATTCCCGACGTATTGACCAAAAAACAGCTCAGCCCACCCTCGGTATGATAACACGCTGCCAATATATCCCTTTGTTGAGTGGCATTCACGCAGTCATATCCCTGAGGGGCTTCTTCCACATCATTTACAATGGAAACAGGGCGTTCCACCACCTTTTCCATTATATCGATAACCTCTTCTACACTTTTTGCGAAGAATAGCCGCTTGTTTTTTTCATCGGCGATGGACGGATCATGGCTTTCCTCTTGCCTGCAAACTCCTCCTTCAATACTGCCGGAGCAAATCCTTCCATTAGCCATCCTGCCTTCATCGCCAACGTAGTGCTCATAAATGTAGCGTACATCCACGTCAAACCACTGGCTGAACATTAAACCCGCATCCAAATTGCCAATCCTTTCAAAAGGTAAGCACTCTACCCCTATGACGGTGCCGCCATTTTCGATGTACTCCTCAAGCTTTTTCAATGCGCAGTCTTCCATATTGAGCATGGGTGGCAAAATGAGCACCTTGTATTCCTCACCATTGAACCTGATGCACCCTTGCCTTACATCGCACTGGCTAAACAGCTCGGGATCCATTATGTAGTAATCAAAGTGATTCTCCAGAAGTGCCCTTTGGAGGCTGGAAAATCCCTTTTCAAGCTTCTCTCTCAAATGCCTCTTTTCCCCCATTGCAGTCCACTGGCTAGAAACTGGATCCAATATGATGATATCCACCCTCCGCTTGCCCTTGGTCTCAAGATCAGTTATTTTGGCCGCATAATCGGATAACAAACCCATATGGGACCAGTAAGGCATCTGATAAAAGCTGGAGGGAGGAGCATCGTGCTTTGTCAGTCCATCGGTGGTATAAAAGAAGGCATGGGGTACGAAAAAGTTGATTCCCTGAACCGCCAGCCAATCGAAGGTCCATTTCATATCCTGAAGAGTCATACCCCATCCTATGCTATGGAAACATTCGCACAGTGTGCCGGGCTTCCCGTAAAAATGGGCCGCCGAGCTGGCCAGCTTGGCATTTGCCCTGTATTTAGAGCTAGCGACATCGGGCCTTGTACCCACCTTTTGATGCCCTGCGTCTATACCCGGTATATGGAAATATTTCAGCTGCTTACTTCTCAGTATGGGCTTTTCCCCTACGTACAATAGATTATTGGCCTCACACCAATCTCGAACCTGAACCTCATAGCTCTCAATAAAAGCCTCTGTAACGGTATTCCAGTAATCGTACCTCACCTTATCGGTGTCAGGACCCATGCGTTCAAACAGTGCAGGCAACTTGTCCAGTAATGAATAGCCGTTCTTCTTCTCAAACATCTGGGGCAAAAGGGGTGACCATGGCATTCCTGGCGGAAAAGCCGTTATCTCATCCGTGAAAATCCCTTTTATGGTTTTGCCGAATTCATGCCCGAAATGTTTCTTATACTGCTCATGGGTGGTATTGATATAATACCGCATCGCCTCTGGATTTAGCGGATCCACATACTTGCCAAAGTATTTGAAGTTGTCCACCGCTACCTGAGATATGATATAAACATGCCATGTACCTTCAGGTACGTCCCAGTGAAGCTTCTTTATGGGTTTTCCGGTGAAAAACCTCTTCCTGTTATATTGGGTAAGGCCGCTCATTTGAAAGATGTTCTCCTTATAGCCTGTACCAATGTGGTATGACAGCTCCACCGGATCATCCCAGGCGATAGAACCATTTTCTTTTGGATATGCTCTTGCCAACAATACTTGGCCCCATGGCAGTTCCATATCAACGGCCTTAGGCCCTTCTACGTCGAATATCTGGGCTTTGAGGGCTTTGGCTTCAAACTCAGGGTGGTCCAGCACAACCAGACCGCCGCTTACCCCGCTGGGATAGGGGTACTCGTCATAGAGCCACACCTCTAAGCCCCTCTTTTTTGCTTCATCAATTGCGACGCTCACTTTATCAAACCACTTTTCGGATAAATAAGGAATCGAAAGCCCCTGCCGGGGGTGAATAAAAAAGCCTCTTATTCCCTTATTGGCCATCTCCTTTATCTGCCTCTTTATCTCGTCGTCCTTCATATCGCCGTTCCAAAACCAAAAAGGCTGTATACCGAATTTTAGAGACATACGACTCCCCCTTCCAAACACCAACCCATAACGCCATTAAAATATAACTACCTTGGCCCCCTCTATATAGGGCAAACTCTTCCTCATCTTTTTATCGTAACGTGACATTCCTCCATATTAGTTTTTGTGACAACAGATGTGCCAGCACCGATATAATATTGAGCCCTTCCATATTT
>NZ_VSCO01000050.1:0-12053 GCF_047459465.1 Caldicoprobacter sp.
TATATACCAATTGTTACGGAGATGATTTGAAAGGAAATCTTTAACAAGATAATATGGTTAAAGCTTGGCTCTTTTGAGAAAAGCTGTATTTGGAGCGTGTAAATTTAAATGCGCGACTATATTGAGATAATGGAGGGGACGAGACGGTATGTATCAGAAGGTTTCAACCAGCCTGAACTTTGCCCAGAGGGAACAGAAAATATTGGAATTCTGGAAGCAAAACCGCATATTTGAAAAGAGCATGAAGCTTCGGGAAGGCTGTCCTACCTTTACCTTTTACGATGGACCTCCTACGGCAAACGGCAAGCCCCATATAGGGCACATACTTACCCGCGTGATAAAGGACATCATCCCCAGATATAGGACCATGAAGGGGTACAATGTATTGCGCAAGGCGGGATGGGATACCCACGGCTTGCCGGTGGAGCTGGAGGTGGAAAAGGAACTGGGCATAAACGGCAAGCCCGAGATCGAGAAGTATGGCATCGAGCCCTTTATTAACAGGTGCAAGCAGAGCGTATGGAAGTATAAGCAGGAATGGGAACGCATGAGCGAAAGGGTTGCCTTTTGGGCCGACATGGAGAACCCTTACGTAACCTATCACAACGAATACATCGAATCGGTGTGGTGGGCTCTCAAGAAGATATGGGAGAAAGGGCTTTTGTATAAAGGGCATAAGGTGGTGCCTTATTGCCCGCGCTGCGGTACCTCACTGTCCAGCCATGAAGTGGCTCAAGGGTACAAAGAGGTCAAGGATCCATCCATTTATGTGAAATTTAAGGTAAAGGGGCAGGACAACACCTTCCTTATGGCATGGACCACTACACCATGGACGCTGCCATCCAACGTGGCCCTCACCGTCAACGGCAACGAAACCTATGTGAAGGTCAGGTGCGGTGACGAGATATACATTTTGGCCGAGGCACTGGCTCCTACCGTGCTCAAAGAAGGGTATGAGGTGCTGGAACGCATGAAGGGTTCAGATTTAGTGGGCACGGAATACGAGCCGCTGTTTGACTTTGCCGAAGTGGATAAAAAGGCTTATTATGTGGTGGCCGATGATTTTGTAACCTTAAGCGAAGGTACCGGGATAGTCCACACCGCCCCCGCTTTTGGCGAGGATGACGCCAAGGTGGGGAGACAGTATGACCTACCTTTTGTCCAGCTGGTGGATTCCGAGGGCAAATTTGTCGATGCCGTTGAGCCCTGGAAGGGCATGTTTGTCAAGGATGCCGATCCGCACATAATAAAGCACCTGCAGGAGAGAGGCCTGGTATACGCCGTGATGGAGTATGAGCACTCCTATCCTTTCTGTTGGCGGTGCGATACCCCGCTGCTATATTATGCCAGGGATACATGGTTCATCAAGATGACGGCGGTGAAAGAGCAGCTGCTCAAGAACAACCGCCAGATCAACTGGCTGCCCGAGCACATAAGGGATGGCCGATTCGGCAACTTCCTGGAAAACGTAGTTGATTGGGGCTTGAGCCGCGAGCGGTACTGGGGTACGCCGCTGCCCATATGGGAATGCGAGTGCGGCTATCGCCATGTGGTGGGCAGCATAGCCGAGCTTAAGGAGATGGGGCAAAACGTGCCTGATGATATCGAACTTCACAAGCCCTACATCGACCGCGTATTCTTAAAGTGCCCCGTGTGTGGCAATGACAAGATGAAGAGGGTGCCAGAAGTTATAGACTGCTGGTTTGATTCGGGCTCCATGCCCTTTGCCCAGTGGCATTATCCTTTTGAAAATCAGGACAAGTTCCACAAACATTTCCCTGCCGACTTCATAAGCGAGGCCATCGACCAGACCCGCGGTTGGTTCTATACCTTGTTGGCAATTTCCACGTTGCTGTTTGACCAGCCACCTTATAAGAATGTCATAGTGTTGGGGCTTGTGCTGGACAAGGATGGGCAAAAGATGAGCAAGCACAAGGGCAACGTGGTGGATCCATGGGAGGTACTTGACAGCCAGGGAGCCGACGCGGTACGGTGGTACTTCTATATAAACAGCGCGCCGTGGTTGCCCAGCCGCTTTTCGGCCGAAGCGGTTAGCGAGGCGCAGAGAAAGTTTATGGGTACCCTGTGGAACACCTACGCATTCTTCGTGCTATATGCCAACATCGACCAGTTTGATCCCACCAAGTATACTCTGGAGTACGACAAGCTATCGGTAATGGATAGGTGGATTCTGTCCAGGCTGCACTCGCTTATAGCTACGGTGGACGACAATTTGAGCAACTATCGCATCACTGAGGCTGCAAGGGCCATCCAGGATTTTGTGGACGACTTGAGCAACTGGTATGTCAGGAGGAGCCGTGAACGCTTCTGGCAGAAGGGTATGCCGCAGGACAAGATAAACGCGTACATGACCCTGTACACCGTATTGGTAGAGCTGGCTAAGCTGGCAGCGCCCTTTGTGCCATTTATTACCGAGGAGATATACTGCAACCTGGTAAGAAGCGTACGAAGCGATGCTCCCGAGAGCGTGCACTTGTGCGATTATCCGGAGTCTGACCCCAAATGGATCGACAAAGAGCTGGAAAGAAACATGGACGTGGTGCTTAAATTGGTGAGCCTGGGGCGTGCCTGCCGCAATACGGCCAATATCAAGATACGCCAGCCTCTTAAAGCGCTGTATGCAAAGCTGGACTTCAGCCTGCCCGAAAGCTTTATGGAGCTGGTTAAGGATGAGCTCAACGTCAAAGAAGTGGTACTCACCGATGACATTGACAGGTTTACCGTTGTGACCATGAAGCCGCAGCTTAAGAGCGTGGGGCCCAAATATGGTAAGCTTGTTCCCAAAATTTCAGAGGCGCTAAAGGTGGTGGATGGAAAGAAGGCGCTCCAGGATTTTGAAAACGGCAAGCCTCTTGTTCTGACCATAGACGGCATGACGGTAGAGCTTACCAAGGATGATGTCCTTATCGAAACCGGGCACATGGAAGGCTTCGTGGTGGAGAGCGACTACAATATGACGGTGGCTCTGGACACCAACCTTACGCCCGAGCTAATCGAGGAAGGCTTTGTACGGGAGATCGTCAGCAAAGTACAGAACATGAGGAAGGAGGCTGGCTTTGAGGTAACTGACCGGATCGCGTTGTATTATCGCGACAATGATAGGATTGCAGGAATAATTGAGCGTAACAAGGAGGCAATAGCCGAGGAAGTCCTGGCGCAGGAGATCCTTCAGGGGGATGCCGACGGATACACCAAGGAATGGAACATAAATGATGAAAGGGTAACCTTTACCGTTGTCAAGAAATAAGGTTCTAGAAATGCGAGGGGAGCTTATTGGGCTCCCTCAATTTGTTTAGGGGAAAGATGTAATGGACAATAAAGGGGTGGTAACTCCCTGTTTTTACTAACTGATGATGGTTTTTTTGCTTTCAAAGGTCGAAGTATATTGGAGGGAGCAAAAGCGTTGATGAAGATGTGTAAAGCGCTCAATGTGCTGTGTGGCTTGACATTACTGTAGATGGGGTATTATAAAATTAAAGAGAAAATAAGGGGGAATATTTATGAGATGGATTGACATAACTCTGCCCATGGAAGAAAGCCGTGCGCCTTGGCCGGGCGATACCCCGTTTACCCGCCGCGTAACTCGCGAGATAGGCAAGGGGTCCAATGCCAACGTATCCGCCATTGAGTGCAGTTCACATTTCGGAACTCATCTGGATGCTCCTTATCATTTCATACCCGATGGCAAAAAGGTTGACGAGCTGGATTTAAACCTGCTAATTGGGCCCTGCCAGGTGGTTGAGGTTCCCGCCAAAGGCCATCATGTTGACCTTGAGGCCCTTAAAAGGCTGGTGGTGCCGGGGGTCAAGAGATTGCTCATCAAGACTACCAACTCGCAAATGATAAAGGACAGGGAGTTTCATAGGGACTACGTAGGGATATCGGCGGAGGCAGGGGAATGGCTGCTTGAGCAGGGCGTAAGGCTGCTTGGCATAGACTATTTCTCGATAGGCGCATACGGCGATACCAAGGATGTACACACCGTATTTCTGGGGCGCAATGATACGGTAGCCCTGGAAGGGATTGACCTCTCAAACGTGCAGCCGGGAATGTACTATTTAATATGCCTGCCTATGAAGATTGCAGGGGGCGATGGAGCACCTGTGAGGGCAGTACTGGGCGCCGAAGATTGACCTTTGAAAATGAAAAGTAGGAGCAGCATAAGCATGAAGGAGTACTTTGTGGATTTGCACGTCCATATCGGAAGGTCTTCGGATGGAAAAGTGGTCAAGCAGGGCACTTCCAAAGAGCTGACCTTTGCAAACATCGCCTATGAGGCGCGCTATCGCAAGGGGATAAACGTCATAGGGGTGGTGGATTGCGTCTCCCCCTGGGTCATAAAGGATATAGAAGACATGCTGGAAAGAGGCGATGTGGAAGAGCTGCCCCAAGGGGGGATGATGTATCGGGATGACCTGGTCATACTTCTGGGCTCCGAGATTGAGACACGGGAAAAAGGGGGCGGCCATGCCCATTCTCTGATATTTTTCCCTTACCTGTGGCAGGTCAAGGAGTTTTCCCGTATAATGGAAGACTACATGCCCAACCTGGCGGAAAATCCCACCCTGAGCAGGCTTTCAGGGCAGCAGCTTTTCGATATAGCCGATGCTCTGGGCGGCTTTTATATGCCGGCGCATGTGTTTACGCCATACAAGAGCTTTTACGGCAACTGCACCCACAGCCTGCACACCGTCTTTGATGAGAGCTCCTTTGCCAAAATTCCTGCGGTGGAGCTGGGCTTGAGTGCCGATACCTACATGGCCAGTTTGCTCTCCGAGCTGGACGGGAAGGCTTTTACCAGCAACTCGGATGCCCATTCGCTACTCAGAATTGGCAGGGAGTACAACGTTATGAGGCTTGCTAGTTTGAATTATGACGAGGTGCTCAAGGCCCTAAAGGGCCAGGATGGGAGGGAAATTGTGGCCAATTACGGCCTTGACCCCAAGCTGGGGAAGTACCACAGGACCTTTTGCCTGCAGTGCAATGAGATCACTGCTTTGCCGCCGCCGGTGCTCAAGTGTCCTAATGATTCAGGGCACAGAGTAGTGGTAGGGGTGAGGGACCGAATAGAGGTTATCAAGGATCGCCAGGACGATTCGACAGATGCTAAAGGTGGTTCCGCTAACAGAGCTTGGGGAACAAGACGTCCGCCCTATCATTATCAGGTGCCCCTTAATTTTTTGCCGGGGGTGGGACCCAAGACCATAGAGAAGCTCCTCAATGCCTTTGGCACCGAGATGAACATCCTGCATAAGGTGGAGCCGGAGGATTTGGCAAAGGTGGTTCCCCAATCCATTGTGGATATGATAATAAAAGGGCGCGAAGGGCGCCTGGCCATAGCCCATGGAGGCGGGGGTATATACGGGAAGGTTGTGGAGTGATATCGTTTTATCTTTTTGCATTGAAATTGAAAGGGAGTGCTGTATGGTATATATCGTAACGGCTTTGCCATGCGAGGCCAGCCCCATTGTCAGAAAATATGGTTTAAAGCGGGATAGCTGCAGGTATTTTCCCCTTTATCGGGGTGATGGTATGTGCCTCATAGTGAGCGGTGTGGGAAAGATGTCTGCGGCCATAGCCACCGCTTATCTGCTCGCTTACGATACGGGGCTTGGCCAAACCGGAGGAGAGAAAGGCCTGGCCATTATTAATATAGGGGTATGCGGTGCCTTTCATCAGCGATATCCGATTGGAACCCCGCTGCTTGTCAACAAAGTTATAGACCATGAGACCGGTAAGCAGTATTTTCCCGACATTTTGATAGAACACCCCTTTGAAGAGGGAAGCCTTGAGACATATAACCATGTGGTAAGGCAGGAGGACGTCTTAAGCGGGCGAGTGGAGCCACAGGCGGATTTGGCGGACATGGAAGCTTCGGGATTTTTCCAAGCCGCATCCCGCTTTTTATCTCCCCACCAGATATATATTATAAAGGTTATAGGGGATTACCTGGATGTAGTGGATTTTGATAGGCAGCGGGTTGCTCATTGTATCTCGGGGATCATGGGTTTGTTGGATGGATTTATAAAAGGGGTTGAGGGGTTATGCAGGGTGGAAGGAGATGTGCTAACTCCCGATGAACGCCAACAACTGGAAAAGGTCAAGGAGAGCCTACGCCTTACCGTGACGCAGAGCCATCAGTTGATGGATGCGGCCAGGAGATATAAGCTGAGAACAGGAAGGCAGCTGCCCGACCTTACAGAATTTACTCAAACCCAGATCAAGGTCAAGGCCGAGGGGAAGAAGGCGTTTGAGAGGATCAGGAGGTTGCTCCTTTATGAGTAAATTTTCCCACATATATATAGAGGAACGAGCTACGAATTATCCTGTAGCGCAGCAAGTGTTGAAGCGTTTTTCTGATTCCAAAAGGGTCATAATACGGCACTATAAGGATGTCTTCAACAGGCCTCATCAGGACTTTCGGCGGCAAAAAGCTTCCACAAAGCTCATACTGGCTGTCAAGCCGGAGCCCTTCCTGTATCCTGGACCTGAGGTGTGTGAAAGCTTTGGGAACCAGAACTTTTACTATACATCGCCGATCTTGAACTGCATCTACGACTGCCATTATTGCTATTTGCAGGGCCTTTATCCTTCAGCCAACATTGTAATCTTTGTGAACATAGAGGACTTTTTTGGAGCCGTGGATAGGCAACTTGAGGGGGGGACGTTATACCTTTGTCCATCATATGATACCGACCTGCTGGCTCTGGAAGGAATCGTCCCTTACGCCTCTCGCTGGATAGAGTTTGCGGGGACCAGGCAGGGCTTGCGCATGGAGCTGAGGACCAAAAGCGCCAACTATGGCGCTATTGCTCACCTAAAGCCGGTAGAGCAGGTGATACTGGCGTGGTCGCTATCGCCCGGTGAGGTGGCGCAGCGCTATGAGAGACTGGCTCCTACCTTGAAGGCCAGGCTTTCGGCCATAAAGGCCGCCCTCCAGGACGGTTGGCAGGTAAGGCTGTGCTTTGAACCGCTACTTAAGGTAGACAACTGGCAGCAGATATATGGCAAGTTCTTGGATGAGGTTTTCAGTATAGTTCCGGCCGAAAGGGTCTTTGATGCCAACATCGGGGTCTTTCGCATGAACAAGGAGCAGTTCAAGAGGATTAGCCGGCTGAGGAGCGATACCGATGTGTTTGCCTTCCCCACGGTATGCCGTGAGGGAGGGGTTGTGACGTACGAGGACGAGGAGGAGATGAGGGAGTTTTTCTATCGGCATCTCAGCAGGTATTTACCTCAGGAAAGGATATATGGATGAGCCAATAGGATTACCCAAAATCAAATTTAAATGCTTACTGAGGCAGGAATTTCGATCGTTTGTGAAGAATTTAAATATTACTGTGCATAACTATATATTTCCTTTCAAAGCCAACACTAAACTTAGGGAGGAGCGTGGATCATCTATGCCCGTCACGATTAAAGAGGTAAGTTATGGGGAATTTGGCAGATGCGTTGAGATTTCCAATGGGACGGTTGACCTGTTGGTCACTGTGGATGTGGGTCCCAGAATCATAAGGTTTGGCTTTGTAGGCAGGGAGAACGAGCTGTGTGAAGCACCGCAGGCGTCACAGCCGGTTCTGGAACCCGTAGGAGGAGTATGGAAGATAAAGGGCGGGCACAGGCTGTGGCATAGCCCGGAGAATAACCCCCGTACCTATGTGCCTGATGACCAACCTGTGGAGTGGCAGGAGATTGAAAACGGCATAAAGGTCAGGCAAAAGGTGGAGCCATGGGTGCAAATCGAAAAGGAGATGGAGATCACCTTGGCGGCCTGTTGCGACAGGGTGCGGATAGTTCATCGCCTAACAAACAGGAATGCTTGGCCTGTGGAGTTTGCGGCATGGGCCCTGACCGTCATGGCACCCGGTGGTAAGGAGGTTGTACCCCAACCTCAGAGGGACACTGGCCTTTTGGGCAATCGCGTGATAGCACTGTGGCCGTATTCCAAAATGAATGATCACAGGGTGTACTGGGGAGACAAGTATATCGTGCTGCAGCAGGATCCCAATACCAAACATCCCTTCAAGTTTGGCATAAATAATGAATATGGATGGGCGGCATACTTCAATCACGGCAATCTGTTCATCAAGCGGTTTATGCACCAGATGGGCAGGAAATATCCCGATTTTGGCGTTTCGTACGAAACCTATACCACCGATTTCATGCTTGAGATGGAGACCCTTTCGCCCTTAACCCTTGTGGAGCCCGGGGATACGCTGTCCCATGTAGAGGAATGGGAGCTCATCGGCGATGTAAAGGCGCCTTCCAATGACGAGCGAGAAATCGATGAAGTGGTGAAAAAATACATAGAATGCTGCTGCGATTGCTGCTAGTAAGCCAATAAACTTTGCTCTTAGGCTGAACCGCTGATTTCTTTTGCAAGCTAAAGCTGGCTGTGGTGTTAATGGTTGACGTTTTATGTTTTAAGGTGAAGCCAATATTTTTAAACTTGGATATGTGATAAAGGTGAAAAGAGCGGGTTTGATTTATCATTAAGCCCGCTCTTTTTTGCTGTTTTAAAATTTTGTTTGAATTTTTGACAGGTCTGTGTTATCCTATTCGAGTGAAGTTTACAAATATTGAACTGGTACGGAGGTGGTAGAATGGACGCTGGCCCTAGTAATTTACCCAAAAGTTTCGATGAAATAGCGGGCAAGGGGGTGGTGTCTTCTACTGCCTCTGTTTTCCATTTAATAAAAGTTTAAACATATCTTGGCATTAATAGCTGTTTGATCTTTTCTGAGCCATACATTACCTTATAAAGCTATATGGTTTTGAGAGTAATAGGAATAATAAGTCTATGAAGCTGGCTTTTAAATGGAAAACATGGGGCAGTAGATGTGGTAGGGAAAGTGCAGCGCCTTGGTTTAAATAGCTGTTACAGCTTTATTGTGCTTTCAAAATCATATAGCGTAAAGGGGGTAATGGTATGGCTATCGATGACATCAAACAGCTGCTGAATGAAAAGAGATACGGCGAGTTGAAGGAAAAGATAAAGTATATGCAGATACAGGACATAGCCGAGATTATCGATGAGCTGGATACCAAATATGCCATTATTCTGTTCAGGCTGTTGCCTAAGGAGATAGCTGCCGACGTTTTTTCTTATCTCTCTTCTGAACGCCAGGGCGAGATATCCATGATGATAGACGAAAACGAGCTCAACGAGATTGTAAATGACCTGTTCTTTGACGATAAGATTGACTTTCTGGAAGAGATGCCGGCCAACGTGGTCAAAAGGATATTGAGAAATACCTCTGAGGCTGAGCGCAAACTGATCAACCAGTTTTTGCAGTATCCCGAGAATTCGGCTGGTAGCCTGATGACCATTGAGTTCGTTGACCTTAAAAAGGAGATGACGGTGGCAGAGGCTCTTGACAAAATTCGTAGAGTAGGTCGTGACAGAGAGATAATTTATACCTGTTATGTCACCGATGCATGGCGCAAACTGGAAGGTATAGTCTCGCTGAAGGATCTGGTTTTGGCCCCTCCCGATGCCAAGGTTGAGGATATAATGAAAAAGGATGTCATATATGTTGATACCTATGATGACCAGGAAGAAGTTGCTGGCGTATTCAAAAAATACGATTTTTTGGCCGTGCCGGTGGTGGATCAGGAGAAAAGGCTTGTGGGCATAATAACCGTTGACGATATCGTTGACGTCATTGAAGAAGAGACCACCGAAGATATTCAGCGTATGGCTGCCATTCAGCCCACCGAAGAGGCATACTTGGATTCCACTCCTTTAATGATTGCCCGAAAAAGGATATTGTGGCTGCTGATATTGATGATTTCTGCTACTGTTAGCGGTTATATAATACGGAAATACCAGCTAGCATTGGAAACGGCGGTGGCCTTGGCTGCCTTTATCCCCATGCTCATGGATACCGCTGGAAATGCTGGTTCGCAGGCTTCGGTTACGGTGATTCGAAGCCTTGTATTGGGGGAGCTGAAATTTCGAGATATATTAAAGGTTATATTTAAAGAAACCCAGGTGGGGTTATTGGTTGGCATGGCGTTGGCTTTGGTTAACTTCGTAAGGGTCTGTTTTATCGAAGGTTATGATCTTAGCATAGCGGTTACCATATCCCTAACCTTAATATTTACCGTTATAATTGCTAAAATTATTGGTGGGACGCTGCCAATGATCGCAAAGAGGATTGGTCTTGATCCCGCTCTTATGGCCAGCCCGCTGATTACTACCATTGCCGATGCCATTTCACTGACCATATATTTTTCATTGGCAATTTGGATACTGCATATTAGTATTTAGGGAGGTGCGTAATCCGTGCTTAAATTTGATGTGGTATCGGTAACGGCGCGAACGGTTGCCCTAGAAGTAGATAATGAAGAGTGTTTTTATTCGCCCAACCGGCTTAACGTTTATGTTAACGATGAAAAGGTAGATGAAGTGAATACAAATGTCTTTATCATAAGGAATCTTATGCCCAATAGGGAGTATTCCGTATGGCTCGAGGATGCTGTTACTGGGGAGAAAAGCGAAAGAAAGGTAATTAGGACCAAAGATGAAACTGCCGTCGTAAACGTCAAAGATTTTGGCGCAAAGGGGGATGGCGTATCTAATGATACTTCTTTTATACAGGCAGCCATTTATGCCTGTCCCCCAGGAGGACGGGTGGTTTTCCCACAGGGCATATATTTAACGGCTCCTGTATTTTTAAAGAGCGATATCACTTTGGAGCTACAAAGGGATGCAATTATAAGGGGAGTTAAGGAACGGGAGCTTTACCCCATACTGCCTGGGGCACTGAAATCCGAAGATGGCGAGAAGGACTTTTATTTGGCTTCTTGGGAGGGGAATTCGGCTGAGTGTTTTGCCAGCTTGATAACTGGCATCAACGTTGAAAACGTGGTCATAACGGGTGAGGGGACCATTGATGGTAATGCCAGCTTTGATACTTGGTGGCATGAGCCCAAAGTGAAGAGGATAGCATGGCGCCCACGCACTATATTTTTAAGCAATTGCAAGAATGTTTTGGTCGAGGGCATTACCGTTAAGAATTCCCCTTCATGGACCATACATCCGTTACGGTGTAAAAATATGAAGTTTATAGGCCTCAACATTGAAAATCCCAAAGATTCGCCCAATACCGATGGGCTCAATCCCGAATCGTGTGATAATGTGCTCATACTGGGTGTCAGGTTTTCGGTAGGAGATGATTGTGTCGCAATAAAGGCTGGCAAGCGCACGGCTGACAGCAGCTGTAGCTTTGAACCTTCAAAGAATATATCTGTAAGAAACTGCTTGATGGAATATGGCCATGGGGGAGTGGTCATAGGCAGTGAAATGTCGGGCGGAGTTGCAGATGTGCATGTAGAAAAATGCATATTCAACTACACTGATAGAGGGATAAGGATAAAAACCAGGCGTGGCAGAGGCGGCTATATCGATGGCATTTATGCCACTAAAATCAAGATGAACGGTGTGGGAACGCCCTTTACCATCAATAGTTACTATTTCTGTGATCCTGATGGCAAGACGGAATATGTCTGGAGCAAGGAAAAGCTGCCTGTGGACGAAAGGACTCCTCATATAGGCGGTATTCATTTGAATAACATTACCTGCATAAATACGCAGATAGCCGCGGCATTTATATACGGCTTGCCGGAAGCTAAAATAGACAATGTAGTATTGAAGGACATCTACGTTCATTTTGATGTCAATGCCCAGCCGGGCTATGCAGAGATGTTGAGTTTTATCGAACCTATGTGCCGCAATGGGTTTTATATTAACAATGTAAAACGTTTGGAGATTAAAAATGTTAAAGTGGAGAACCAATTGACAGATGCGCTTATCAAGTTGAATATTGATGAGGAACATATGTAATTAACAAAGGGGGTGTCAAAACCCCCTTTTGCTAACTTTATTACTCGTCGTTTACTGTGGTTTAGAAACTTAAGCAGCTTTTCCAATGAGTATAACTTTCTCAATGGCTTGATTTATGACTCTTAAACCAGCATTTCTTTTTGTGCCATGTTGAACATCTCCTCTTTCATGGATGACATATCAG
>NZ_VSCO01000051.1:0-12039 GCF_047459465.1 Caldicoprobacter sp.
GAGAAAGCCGGGGCGGTTGCCGTGATGGCGCTGGAGAGGGTGCCGGCCGATATAAGGCGACATGGCGGCGTGGCCAGGATGTCCGACCCTAAGCTGATCAAGGAGATAAAGGCGGCTGTGTCCATACCCGTGATGGCCAAGGTTAGGATAGGCCATTTTGTTGAGGCGCAGATACTGGAGGCCATAGGCATAGACTACATTGACGAGAGCGAGGTTCTAACACCAGCCGATGACAGGTATCACATCGATAAAAAGGCCTTCAAAGTGCCTTTTGTGTGCGGAGCCAGGAATTTGGGCGAGGCTCTAAGGAGGATTGGCGAAGGGGCATCCATGATAAGGACCAAGGGCGAAGCAGGTACCGGCAATGTGGTGGAAGCGGTGCGACACGTGAGGACTATTATGGCCGAGATAAGAAGCCTACGGGGCATGTCCGATGAGGAGCTAATGATAGCGGCCAAGGAGATGGGAGCTCCCTACCACCTGGTGGAGTATGTGGCGCGAAATGGCAGGCTGCCGGTGCTCAATTTTGCTGCCGGCGGAATAGCTACCCCTGCCGATGCTGCCCTCCTGATGCAACTGGGTTGCGATGGGGTGTTTGTCGGGTCGGGCATATTCAAATCCTCCAACCCCGAGAAGATGGCCAAGGCCATAGTGGAGGCGGTGAAGCATTACGATGATCCCAAGGTGCTGGCTGAAGTATCGGAAGGCCTGGGCGAGCCCATGTACGGCCTGGAAATCGACAAATTGGATGAAAGGGAGAGGTATGCCGAGAGGGGCTGGTAAAATCGTTTACCAGCCTTCCTTGTTCTCTTGACTTCTTGGGGATAAATGAATATAATGATTAACGTTGCGGCTTTAAGCTAGTTTAATTGATATTGATGGGCCTTGTGTAAAACAGGGTCCTTTTTTAGACTTTAAAGGAGGTGATTGCGTGGACCTTCAACTGATAGCCGAGCGGGTTTATCAGAGGACCAAGGTTGAAACTACTGTGCGGGATGTCGAAAAGGTGATGTCAGGGCTGGCCAGCACTTCTCATTTCTGGGAGATCGTGTGTACGTCGCAAAAGCCATTTAACGTGGTGGCCGAGATAGTAGAAGAGATGAGAAGCCGGGGCTTGGTGGATATCGGGGAAAACGGAGATATAACCTTAACCCCCGAAGGAAAGGCATTCTTAAGGGATCATAAGATATTTGCACATAAGGATTATACGTGTCCTGCTTGCGAGGGACGAGGGATTTGGAATGAGGACTTAAAAAAGCTTGCCCAAAGGTTTGATGAGGTGACCGTCGATAGGCCCGAGGCCATTTTGGATTATGACCAGGGGTACATTACCACTCGAACGGTTATAAGCAGGGTAGCCTTGATTGCCGAGAGGGGCGACCTTGAAGGCAAAAAGCTGCTGGTTTTAGGGGATGACGACCTACTTAGCATCGCTGCAGGGCTGTCTGGGTTGCCTGAGGAAATAGTGGTGTTGGAAATTGACGACAGGTTGGTCGAATATATAAACAGGAAGGCAAAGCAATTAGGTTTACCTGTGAAGGCCGAAAAGTACGATTTTAGAGATAAGCTTCCCGAGCAGTATGTGGGCCGTTTCGATACATTTAATACAGATCCGCCCGAGACCATAGAAGCGCTGGAAGTATGTATGACCAGAGGGCTTACGGGGCTTCGCGGTGAGGGCTGCGCCGGATACTTTGGCCTGACCCGTACCGAATCTTCCCTTAAGAAGTGGAACTTCTTCCAGCAATTGTTGGTCAACAAGTTTGATGTGGCCATTACCGACATAATTCACGAGTTTAACCATTACGTCAACTGGGATTACCTGTTGGGAAGCATAAGGGATGACTATACGTTTGTGCAGGTAATGCCCCGGCTCAACTGGTACAGATCTTCCATGTACAGGATAGAGCTCCTTGGAGGGGCCAAAAAACTTGAAAACAAGCCAATGCCCTGCGAGCTGTACGTCGATGAAGAAGCGCTGATTTACAAGCCTAAAAAATAAATGACCTCAACAAAAACCCCCTTTTACAAGGGGGTTTTTGTTGAAATAGGATAAAAAAAGTGGTAGAGTCTAATAATAGGATAGGCTGTTGCAGGGAAAGCGGTTAGATGATCCTACCAAAAAATGCTATGAGATGCTGGCGCAATTGATGGTAGCCAGCTGCTTTCCATAAAGTTCAGCTGACAAGTGCAAGGGGAAGTCGTCCCTTTGTTAGCATTATCTGACATCACGGTGATTTCCTTTGAAATTGAATTACTGGTTTTGCCATACAATAAGGAAGTGCGAGGTGTGCCCGATTGAGCAGGTTATTTGAGTATCCCATTTCAACCAGCAAATCCGAAGAGTTTATTGACATAACGCATCTGGTGGAGCGTGCTGTGAAGGAGAGCGGCATTCAAAACGGCATAGCGGTGGTATTCTGTCCGCATACCACTGCTGGAATAACCATCAATGAAAACGCTGACCCCGATGTGGTCTATGATATCATAAAAGCGCTGGATAGGGCTTTTCCAGTACGTGGAGATTACAAGCATGTCGAAGGGAACTCCCATGCCCATATAAAGGCTTCATGCATGGGGTCGAGCTGTCACATCATCATTTCGGGGGGCAGGCCAGTGCTGGGCACGTGGCAGGGAGTGTATTTTTGCGAATTCGATGGCCCCAGGCGCAGAAGGGTATATATAAGCTGTATGGAGGCAAAGTAGTGACTGCAGCAATTTAATGGCAACGGCAGCAAGGGCCGCCGTGAGCGCATCGGTTTACATAGCGGCTGTGATTTAGGATAAAGAGGGACTGGGTGAAAATGAATATCAATGGCGATATGAAGGTTTTATACGAGGACAACCACCTTTTGGTGGTGGAAAAGCCGGTGAACATGCTAACGCAGGGGGATGCCACCGGCGATGCCGACCTCTTGTCGGTGCTTAAGCAGTACATAAAGGAGAAGTATGACAAGCCTGGCAACGTCTATCTGGGTTTGGTTCACCGCCTGGACCGGCCTGTAGGTGGAGTGATGGTGTTTGCCAGGACCTCCAAGGCCGCATCCAGGTTATCTGACCAGATACGAAAGGGGACTTTTGGGAAGGTTTATCTTGCTGTGGTGCGGGGAAGGCCGCCTAAAAGCGGCAGGCTTCAGCATTATCTCCGTAAGGACAATGCCACCAATACGGTGCGCTGTTTTGATACCCCAATGGAAGGCGCAAAAGAAGCAGTACTGGAGTACGAGCTCCTGGAGAGCCTGGGTGTTCCTCAAAATGGTGGCGTTTTGAGCCTGGTCAAGGTAAATTTGATTACCGGTCGGCCGCATCAGATAAGGGCCCAGTTTGCCTTTGAAGGTTTTCCACTGTATGGCGACCAGAAATATGGCAAGGAGGTGAATAGGCCAGGTCAACAGCTCGCACTGTGGTCTGCCAAGATAAAGCTGGTTCACCCGACATTGAAAGAGGAGATTGCCTTTAAAAGCTTTCCACCCGATTGTTATCCCTGGAACCAATTTGAGGTTCTGCAAAGCGCAAAAAGCGGCGTGAACAAATTGCTTTAAAAGGGTTGGAAAGGCTAAGTTGTAGGGAAAGAGATTAACGGAAACTGAGATTTAAGGATGATGGGATGAGGGGGCGATATGGATGTATTTTGAATCTGAGGGCAAGCACAACACGCAAAAGACGGTGGAGCTGGCTTTAAAAACCGCTAGGGAAAGGGGAATAGGCCATATAGTGGTGGCATCCTGTTCAGGATATACCGCCAGCTTTTTTAAGGATGTAAAGGATTTGGAAGTGGTGTGCGTGACTCATGTGAACGGTTTTAGCGAAAGGGGCAAAAATGAGATGCCCGACGAAGTGCGCCAGCAGCTTATAGAATCGGGCATCAAGGTCCTCACCACCACCCACGTCCTTAGCGGGGCAGAAAGGGGCTTGAGCAGAAAATTTGGCGGTACATATCCGGTGGAGATAATGGCCCATACCCTCAGGATGTTTGGGCAGGGCGTGAAGGTATGCGTGGAGATTTCGGTGATGGCGCTGGATGCCGGTTTGATACCGTACGGACGGCCCGTGATTGCGGTGGGTGGCACCGCTGAAGGGGCTGACACCGCCGTGATACTCACGCCATCCCATGCCAGCAGCATACTGGAGACCAGGATACACGAGATCATATGCAAGCCCTATTGATTGTGGCCGTACAGTTTTGGCTTTGATCCATAATGGGTTTTTGTTTCATGAAGCACGTTTTGTTCGATGGGGCACGTTTTAGCCGGTGAGGCACGTTCTAACTAATGCGTATAAAGTTGGGTTGCGGGCCGTAAAGTCCTGACCAACTTAAGATGCGCGAAGGTGCCGATGGCTCCTACAAATAACCTCTATGTTATTTGTAGGAGCTTTTTTGTTTGAGGATAGGCTTTTTGGGATGTTGATGTGCTGGAGGTATACCTCTTAGCGTTGAAGAAGTCATGTTGCAATTTCAGTTTGTGGCATTTGTGTGGTATGCTTGGCTGAAGAATATAAGGCTTGTACCAGCTGAAGAATATAAGGCCTGTACCAGGGGAAATATAAGATGGAAGCCAAAATTATGCGAAAGGTGGGGTACAATGCCGTTGGGACTGACGTTACTTATAGTAGCCACCATTCTGGTGCTGTTTGGCATCGGCCAGCGCATGCTGGACAGGATGCGCTTGAGCGATAAAACAGCCGTCTTGTTTATGGTGGCTATTTTTGTAGGCAGCCTCATTCCGGATATCCCTCTGGGGAGGAATGCCTATATAAACATCGGCGGGGCTATCGTCCCTCTTATATTGGTAATATACCTTTTTGCGAAAGCGGGTACGGCTATGGAAAAGTTGAGGGCAGTGGTGGCGTCCATACTATCGGCTTTGGGGGTATACCTTGCCGGACGCTATATGCCTTCGGAACCCGAGACCATCATAATCGACCCCAATTACGTCTACGGGATTATCGCTGGGATTATCGGCTATCTGTTCGGACGTTCGCGCCGAGCTTCCTTCATAGCCGGCGTACTCGGAGTTTTGCTTGCCGATCTGGGGCAGTGGATTGAGAACCTATTGCGGGGTGTCCCGTCTAGGCTCCGTTTGGGCGGTGCGGGAGCGGTGGATGCGGTGGTAATAGCAGGCTTTCTGGCGGTGCT
The DNA here is from genome assembly GCF_047459465.1 of Caldicoprobacter sp. Taxonomy (NCBI): domain Bacteria; kingdom Bacillati; phylum Bacillota; class Clostridia; order Caldicoprobacterales; family Caldicoprobacteraceae; genus Caldicoprobacter; species Caldicoprobacter sp. The sequence goes on from NZ_VSCO01000051.1 coordinate 5,138, forward strand.
GCTGGCCGAGGTGATAGGGGAGTTGAGGGAAAGGCTGCAGGGTGGAACGGCCAAAAAGGCTATGATCTACGAGGATGGCTCTTTTAAAAGAAAGGATGGGGATGACGGTGGACATACGGGAGGTGAAGGGAATGAATAGGAGGGTATGCCTGGTTGTGGCTCTTTGTTTTTTGGTTGCCATTGCCGTCGGCCATTATGCCTCCAATACTGTATATGCCGACGACTGGTTTGATGAGGAGCTGGGGTATTATACCTTGCTGGATGAAGCGGGCAAGGAGCTTACCTTGATGGCCAGGGAAGTGTTGGTAAATGACGAATACATCAGCAGCGATAACAAGCGTTATTCGGTAGTATCGGTCGACAAGGATACCAAGAAGGCAGTGCTCAAGTACATGGGTGACGTTAAGCTGCCCCAAGTGAGGGAAATCTCGGATTCGGTGGATGCATTGGCACAACAGGATAACCAGCGGGGAACTATACTTTTGTACTGTACGCACAGCGATGAGTCGTACCAGCCTTCGGATGGCACCCATAGCCGCCCGGGTAGCGGGGGCATCTTTGATGTAGCCGAGGCTTTTGAGGAAGCTTTGAAGGAGAAAGGCATTAATGCAGTGCTTGACAAAACGCCCCATGATCCCCATGACGCTGGTGCATACAGGCGTTCCAGGCAAACAGCCATCAATCTCATAAAGCAGTATTCGCCGGTGGCTGCCATATTTGATATACACAGGGATGCAGTGCCCGGGCATATTTACGTCACAAAGGTGGCAGGGAAGACCATGACCAAGGTCAGGATAGTGGTGGGTTCCAGGAACCAAAATAGAAAGGCAAACGAGGAGCTGGCTTATAAGATCAAGGCCATAGCCGATAAAGTGTACCCCGGGCTTGTAAAGGATATATATATAGGGGCCGGGGCATATAATCAGGAACTTTCCCCGCGATCGCTGATCTTCGAGTTTGGTACCCATGAAAACAGCAAGGAATCGGCCCAGAGGGCGGCTCGACATATGGCTGATGTGGTGGCAAAAGCCATGTTTGGCGGTACAATACAGGGTAAGACGCAGGAGGGTGAGGACAAGGGAACTTACGAGACAGAGCCTATAAATGAGGAGGCGCAGCGCGGAGGGGGAAGGGGAATAATATGGTTGGTACTGGTGTTGGTCATAGGGGCAGTAATCTTCATGGCCATAAGCGGTGGCACCAGAGAGATGTTTTCCAAAGTCACGGGAAGGTCGTCAGATAAAGATGAGCAAGACAGAGAATGAATTGACCGGGTTGCTGGCAGGCCAGGCAACTCGGTTTTGTGTTTATAGAGGCATGCAAGCAGCTTTGAGAGAGAGGAGAAAAGGGAGTTGAAGGTGATATACTGCGGTTACAGGGCTACTTACGGAGCCTATTTGATGGCGGCACTTCACGCCGGAATATATAAAGGCAGTCAATTGCCCAGCAAGCAATTTATAGAGGCCCATTTTGATATGTGCCGTTTATACGGGGAACAATATGGAAATTTAATATATGTAGGGTTGGATGAAGGCCTGAACGAAATATATGCCATGGGGTGTAACAGGTTTTTTTCGGTAATCGAGAAGGCTCAGGCATGTGTTACTAAAATATTTAAAATAGATGAGGAGTTGTATCATATCGATGTGACGCCGTTGGAGGGCTTTTTGCCCAGGTTTATGGGCTTTTTGCTGGCACGCCGTGTAAATACCAGGCTTTGCCAGAAGTTATTTTTTTGGTGGTTCAAACATAAATACGGATTTTTCGCAAAGGCTGTACAGCGTCAAAAGCGAGAATTGGAAAAATTCCGATTGCCATAGCTTAAAAGGGACAAGGGAGGCAGGATGGATGGGGATACTCTTTTATCACTGCTATGGAGGAGCGCATACGTCGGTCACCTGCGCTTGCATACACTTAAATTACCTTCCCCATGACCGTATACCCGAAACTTACGAATTTAAAGCCATACCTTTTTATGATAAAATGGATAATGACCATCTGGGTACGCCTTTATATATGGGGCGGGATGAGCTTGGGTGGGATATCTATGTGCTGGGGATGAAGGATGGGAAAAGGGTGGTTATACCCGCCATCAAGAGCCTGTTGAATGTAAGTGGCATACCCCAGCAGGATGTGGTGTTTGTCAGCGCGCTGGTGCAGGTTAACCCCTTGACAGCCTTAGGAGGCTTTACTTCCAGAAGGCTGGGGATTCCCTTCATAGGCAGGCCCATGACCATATGGGGTATAAGGAAGAGCTACCCACATCTGGTGGATTTGGTTATCAGGGTTAAGCGAGCGTTGGTGCAGCGCCATCATAAGTTGTTGACTTGAAGGTGTTTTTACTCCATAATAAAAATGGGGTTATATTTAGTAGCAGGTATTAAAAATAGATGATAAATTTTAAACGGGGGAGAGGTTTAAACTGAGGAGAAAACACAGGATTGCAGCCGTGGAAAGCGGCAGCATAGCTGAGGAGCTGGGCATAGAGCCCGGAGACTTTCTGGTGGCCGTAAACGGGCAGGCGGTAGAGGATATCCTGGACTATATGGAATGGATGAGCAACGATGAGGTAAGCGTTACTATAGAAAAAGTCGATGGGCAGATTTGGGAGCTGGATATCGAAAAGGATCCTGATGAGGATATAGGGCTTACCTTTGAACAGCCCATCATGGATAGGCAGCGGGCTTGTTGCAACCGTTGCATATTTTGTTTTATAGACCAGCTACCCAAAGGGATGCGGCCTACTCTCTATTATAAGGACGATGATTGGCGTTTATCGTTCTTGATGGGGAACTATATAACCCTCACTAACCTGACCCAGCACGACATCAAGAGGATAATCTCAAAACGCATAAGTCCGCTTTATATATCGGTACATACCACCAACCCGCAGCTTCGCCGGAGGATGATGGGAAACCAGCGAGCTGGTGATGTGCTTGACATCTTGAAGGAGTTTGAGAAAGCGCGAATCTCGGTACACTGCCAGATCGTTCTGTGCCGTAACTGGAACGATGGTGCCGAGCTTGAACGTACCCTGTCTGACCTGTGGAGTTTAAGATCTATAGTGAACTCGGTGGCTGTGGTGCCGGTAGGCTTAACCAAGCACCGTCAGGGATTGGAGAGCATAGTGCCCTTTGATGCCGAGTCGGCAGCCAAGGTGCTGGAGCAGGTGGAAAGGTGGCAGAAGGTGTGCCGCAGAGAGAGCGGTACCGCCTTTGTGTTTGCGGCCGATGAGTTTTATATTTTGGCGGGAAAAGGCTTTCCCTCATATCAGGAGTATGAAGACTTTCCCCAGATCGAGAATGGCGTGGGGTTGATAGCCAAGCTGGTCCATGAATTTGATGAGGCTATCAGCAATTACCGCGGGAGAAACTTATCCATCAAGGAATTTTCGGTGGCTACCGGTTTGTCAGCCTATCCTACCATAAGAGCCATGATGGATAGGCTGCAGCGGGAAATGGGGCTGAAGGTGCACGTTTATCCCATTGTCAATCGATTTTTTGGGGAGAGCGTGACGGTTGCAGGGCTTATAACGGGCGGCGATATGATAGCCCAACTGAAGGGCAAGGATCTGGGTAAGGCCCTGCTCATACCCTGTACCATGCTTCGCAGGGGTGAGGATGTGTTCTTGGACGATATCACCCTGGAGGGCTTGAGCTTGGCGCTGGGAGTGCCGGTTATTTCCGTTCCAGTTGATGGAAACGAGCTGCTCAAAACCATAGCAGATCTGGATAGAATTTTGAAGGATAGAAGGGAGTGATGGGGATTGGATAAACCTATAGTGGCTGTTGTAGGGCGTCCTAACGTAGGAAAATCCACCTTTTTCAATCAGATCGTGGGCAAGAGAATATCCATTGTGGACGACCAACCGGGGGTTACCCGCGATAGGATTTATGCAGATGCTGAATGGTTAAACAGGAAGTTTACCCTCGTAGATACGGGCGGTCTGGACCCTGAAAGCGACGACGAACTGCTTGTAAAGATGAGGCGGCAGGTAGAGATCGCCATAGATACCGCCGATGTGATAATATTCCTCGTAGATGGCCAGGTAGGGGTAACGCCGGCAGACCATCAGATAGCCAATCTTTTGCGCAAAACCCGCAAACCCGTTGTGGTGGCGGTAAATAAGATTGACAATTTTGAAGACGAGGCCATGGTGGCCGACTTTTTCAGCCTAGGGCTAGGTGAGCCCATGGGCATTTCGGCAGTTCATAAAAGGGGGATAGGCGACCTTCTGGATAAGGTGGTGAAATACCTGCCCGATAAGGGGATAGATGAAGAAGAGGACCAGATGATAAAGATTGCTGTGGTGGGGAGGCCCAATGTGGGCAAATCCTCGCTGGTGAACCGCCTCCTTGGAGAGGAACGTGTCATAGTGAGCGATATACCTGGGACTACCAGGGATGCCATAGACACCCCTTTTGAGGTGGATGGAAAGAAGTATCTGATCATAGATACTGCCGGGATCCGCAGGAAAAGCCGTATAAATGAGGCTTTGGAGCGCTATAGCGTGTTGCGGGCATTGGCAGCCATCAGGAGATGCGATGTCGTGCTCATGATGCTGGACGCCACGCAGCCGGTGGCAGAGCAGGATGCCAAAATCGCTGGGCTGGCTATAGAAGAAGGCAAAGCAACGGTGATAGTGGTCAACAAGTGGGATCTGATCGAAAAGGATACATATACTATGGAGGAATACAAGAATCGTATACTGCAAAAGCTGGGCTTTATCGCTTATGCCCCAATGGTGTTCATATCGGCGAAGACGGGCCAGAGAACCAATCGCATTTTGGAGCTGGTGGATGAGGTGTACAGCCGTTATACCATGAGGGTATCTACCGGGGTGCTCAACGACTGTATCTCGGATGCTACGGCTGTGGCTGCTCCACCTTCGGAGAAGGGCAGGATGCTCAAAATTTATTACGCTACCCAGGTGTCCGTCAAGCCGCCAACATTCGTTCTGTTTGTCAATGACCCTGAGCTCATGCATGAGTCATATCAGAGGTACCTGGAAAACTATCTGCGCAAAACTTTCGACCTTATGGGGACTCCTATCAGGCTGTTGGTTCGTCAGAGGAGCTAAATTCCTGATGGAGGGTTTGGGCAGGTTGGGATTGGAGGTGTAAACGTGAAGCTGTTTATTCTTATCATCATAGGTTATCTGCTAGGCAGTATACCCTCCTCTTTTATCGCGGGAAAGATAGCCAGAAATATCGACATAAGGCAGTACGGCAGCGGCAATGCGGGAGCTACCAACGTGCTCAGGGTGCTGGGCCTTAAAGCAGCTATCCCGGTGTTTTTGGCCGATGTCCTTAAGGGGGTTTTAGCTACCCTTATCGGTAGATGGATGGTCGGTGAGACAGGGGCTGCCCTGGCGGGGTTTGCCGCTATCGTGGGGCACAATTGGCCGGTATTTCTCAATTTCAGAGGGGGAAAGGGTATAGCAACGTCGTTTGGCGTATTGCTGGTGCTCTTCCCGCTTATCAGCTTCATACTATTTGTAGCGGGGGTTATCGTGATTGCCATAACCAAGTACGTTTCCCTGGGCTCTATAACGGCTGCCGTTTTATTTCCTATACTGCTGGCCATATTTGGATATGGGTGGAAGATAGTGCTGTTTGGGGTAGCGGTTGGGGGATTAGCCCTGTACAGGCACAGGAGCAATATATCAAGGCTACTTGAGGGCAAGGAGAATAAGTTGGGCCAGAAAGCCAGGGTACGGTGAGTTAGGACGGCAGGCAAACCATAAAAAGCGATGGGTATTATGGAGATTTACCTTCCTGAAATAGCGCATAAGGGGAGATGGGTTATGGTACATAGACTTGCAATTGTTGGAGCTGGCAGCTGGGGTACGGCTTTGTCGGTGATGCTGGCCAAAAAGGGCATAGAGGTTAACCTCTGGGTAAGGGAAGAGGAGATATATCATCAGATAAAAGACTTGAGGGAGAACAGGCGGTATTTGCCCGGCGTATCGATCCCTGCCGGAGTCATTCCTACCCGATCATTGGATGAGGCATTAAAGGGAGCCGGGTTGACGGTGCTGGCCGTGCCATCCCAATACGTGAGAGCTATGGCGCGGCAAGTGGCTCCTCTCATCCCCAAGGGGCATGTGGTGGTCAACGTTGCCAAGGGGTTTGAGATGGATACGCTGCTGCGGCTTTCGCAGGTCATAGAGCAGGAGATACCCAGCGCCAGGGTCGTGGTGCTTTCGGGGCCAAGCCATGCCGAAGAGGTGGGCCGCGATATACCCACTGCCGTTGTATCGGCTTCGTATAATAAGGAGGATGCTGAACTGGTTCAGGATGTATTCATGGGTCCTACATTTAGGGTATATACCAATCCCGACGTCATAGGGGTTGAAGTGGCGGGGGCTCTCAAAAACATAATTGCTCTGGCGGCTGGCATAAACGATGGGCTTGGTTTTGGTGACAACAGCAAGGCTGCACTTATTACACGGGGGATTGCCGAGATATCCAGGTTGGGCAAGGCTATGGGTGCTCATCCCCTTACCTTCTCGGGTCTAGCGGGTATAGGGGATCTGGTGGTGACCTGTACTAGCATGCATAGCCGTAACAGAAGGGCAGGGATCTTGATAGGCCAAGGTAAACCCCTTAATGAGGTGCTGGAAAGCATAGGAATGGTCGTCGAAGGGGTTAACACGTGCAAGGTAGCCTATAGGCTGGCGCAAAAGCATGGCGTTTCGATGCCCATAACGCAGCAGCTGTACCAGGTGCTGTTTGAGGGTAAGGACCCCAGGGTAGCGGTGACTCAGCTCATGCTTAGGGGTAGGAAGCATGAAATGGAAGAAGTGGTAAACGAGATGGATATAAGGTGGTAACTACTTGTCATATTTTTTGTCTCCCTCCAATATATATTACTGATGCAAAGTTGTAAGCCGCCGATTG
>NZ_VSCO01000052.1:0-11982 GCF_047459465.1 Caldicoprobacter sp.
GTGCTGCCCTTTGCGAGAAGCTGCTGACATTGTAAGGCGGTTTTACAGCGTATATTCCTTCAATTAGCTCCCGGTTGCCTATAAGGTATCCAACGCGCAGACCTGCCAGTCCAAAAGCCTTTGAAAAGGTCTTAAGCACCAGTGCATTGGGGTAATTAGTCATCTGAGACGCAATGGAGTGCCCACAAAACTCGCCATAGGCCTCATCCACCACTACCACGCCATTAAAAGTCGTGACTAGCTTCATAAGTTCATCTTTATGGATGACGTTGCCCGTAGGGTTGTTGGGAGAACATATAAATATGAGCTTGGGTTTGTGCTGTTCCATTGCCCTATAAAACCGGCTCATGTCGTAGTTGAAACCTTCACCCAGCGGCACCCCTATTGGGATGCCCCCCGCTATACGGGTGAATACCTCGTACATTGTGAAGGATGGGTTGGGATACAGCACCACGTCTCCTTTTCCCACGAATGCGCTTATCACCACCCTTATTAGCTCATCCGAACCGGCCCCAACCATAACCTCCTGGGGCGATACGCCGCAATATCTGGAAATGGCCTCTTTTAAAGCGGTTGCGTCCGAATCGGGGTACCTGTTAAATTGGTACCCCCGCATTAGTTCGTTTGCCAACCGTTGCCTGATGGCATCGGGCAGATCATAGGGGCTTTCATTGGCATCCATTTTGATCCTGTATGGTATGCTGTCAACCTTGTATGGCTTTAAACCTTTAAGATCATCGCGCATGAATTTATCCATTTTCTTTGAACCTCACTTTTATGGAATTGGCATGAGCGGTTAACCCTTCCCTGTTGGCAAACTCTATGACATCGTGAGCAATGGCCCTTAAGGATTTTTCGGTGTAGGATATTATATTGGACCTCTTTACGAAATCGTATACTCCTAAGGGTGAAAAGAAGCGCGCTGTACCGCCCGTTGGCAGTACGTGGTTGGGACCGGCCATATAATCTCCCACCGGTTCGGGGGTATAATGTCCCAAAAATATGGCCCCCGCATGTTTGACAGCTTCCAAAATCTCAAAGGGGTTGCGTACCGCCAGCTCCAGGTGCTCCGGACCAACAGCATTTGCCAGCTCTATGGCCTGCTCAATATGATCTACGACGATCAGCGCTCCAAAATTACTTAAAGAAGCCCGTACGATGTCTTTGGTCGATAAACCTTCAACCTGCCTTTGCAGTTCCTCAAGCACGCGGCCGGCCAGGTTGCTACAGGTGGTTACCAGGATGGCCGACGCCATTGGGTCGTGTTCGGCCTGAGACATCAGGTCAGCTGCTACAAAAGCCGGGTTGGCCGAATCATCGGCCAGCACCATCACCTCGCTGGGGCCTGCTATCATGTCGATGTCAACATAACCGTATACCTCCTTTTTGGCCAAGGCAACGTAAATGTTTCCTGGGCCTACTATCTTATCCACCTTGGGTATGGTTGGGGTACCAAAGGCCAATGCTGCTATGGCCTGTGCCCCTCCTACTTTAAATATCCTTTTACATCCCGCCTCACAGGCTGCCACTAGGGTATAAGGATTTATTTTTTTATCCTTCCCAGGAGGCGTAACCATGATGATATCGGATACCCCCGCCACCTTTGCAGGGATGACGTTCATGAGCACCGATGAGGGATAAGCGGCACGTCCTCCCGGCACATAAACTCCAACCCGCTCCAGTGGTACTATGCGCTGCCCCAAAATTATGCCCTTTTCATCGATGAGCCACCAGGAATTTTCAATCTGTCTGCTGTGAAATCTTTGAATATTATCCCAGGCACGTTTGAGCAAACTTATGTAACCGTTATCCACCTTTGAATAGGCTTCTTTAACTTCCTCTTCCGATACCAGCATTTCCTGTACATCGTCGTAGTGTACTCCGTCAAATCGAGCGGTATACTCGAGTACCGCTTCATCCCCTCGTCGCTGGACAGCCGAAAGTATTTTCAATACCACGTCCCTTTCCTTCTCAGAAGATGCCTGCAAGCGCCTGTTTAGATTTCCCAGTATCCAGTTGGTATCCTTACCCCTTCCGTCAATTAACTTTACCATTTTCTCGTTCCTCCACTACCCTTTGAATGTCGTCGATCAGGGCCTTTATCTCCCTGTTCTTCATTTTCAGGCTGACGCGGTTGACCACCAGCCTGGCGCTTACGCTGCATATCTCTTCGAGTATCACAAGCCCATTTTCTTTAAGGGTTCTGCCGCTCTCGACTATATCCACAATTACATCCGATAGTCCCGTTAAAGGCCCTAACTCTACCGAGCCATTCAGCTTTATAATCTCTACGCTCTTGCCCTTATGCAAAAAATAGTTACGCGCTATATTGGGGTACTTTGTAGCTACGCGTGTATGTGAATGCGTGATCCAGACATCCCGTTTTTCGGGAAAACCGGCCACCACGAGCTTACACCGGCCAAACTTCAAATCCAGCATCTCATACAGCAAGCGCTCTTCCTCCAGCAAAGTATCCTTTCCTACAATGCCCATATCAGCTATGCCGTATTCCACATATGTTGGAACATCATTGGGCTTGACCAGAATCATTCGGATTTGCCGGTCGGGGGTAAAAAAGAACAGCTTTCTAGACGGCTCCTTCAGCTGGCGGCAGTCAACGCCAGCAGCTTCTAGGATATCTATGGCTTGCTCCATAAGCCTTCCTTTGGCAAGAGCTATAGTTATCAATGAAGTTTCCCCTTTCTGTTAAGCTGAAATTGTATCGGCAAGTAAAATTCGGCCTATATCTTACTCAATGCCTATTTCGTATTCGATGACTTCTGCGTTTACCTTAAATTCTACCACTTTGGGGATGCACCTTTGTCTGGCGTAATCCAGGGGGGTTATGGAGCTGTCAACAGGCAAAAACATCTCTACCCTCATATTTTGCCTTTTCAGACGTTGCATCAGATGGTATGCTTCTCTTCTTTGCCCATCTTGAGCCACCACAAGCACGTCGATCCCTGGTACCTGTTTCAATTTTCCCTGGCGTTCCAACGCTATGAGCAACCTTTTTATGCCTACCGCAAATCCCGTAGCCGGAAGGTCTCGTCCAAATTCCGATACCAGCCTATCGTATCGCCCACCACCGCATATCGGATAGCCCAACTCTCTGGTAATGCCCCTGAAAATAATGCCGGTATAAAAGTTAAAGCTATGGACCATTCCCAAATCGAAGGTTACAAAACGGTCGAAGCCATAATCCTTTAAAATTCCATACACTTGATATATGTTTTCCAAAGCAGCCCTGCATTTGGGATTACGGGAAATTTTCATAGCATCCTCTAGAATTTGACTGTCTCCATAAAGCTGCGGCAAACGATATAGGGTATCTTTAATTTGCTCAGAAATGGGCAATTTTTTGAGAAACATCTCAAGGGCCAACATGTTTTTATGGTCAATCAGGCTCCGGATTTCTTCCACTTCTTCTTGGACAAGGCCAGCTTCCTCAATCAAACCTTTAAAAAATTCCACCTGTCCTATGTCTATCTGAAACTCTTTAAGCCCTAGCTCTAGAAACAACTGAATAGCCATGGCTACCACTTCAGCATCGGCTTCGGGGTCACTTACGCCCAAAAGCTCCATTCCTGCCTGGGCTATCTCCCGCTGTTTCCCAGCTTGAAAGTTACCATATCTATACACATTCCCCAGATAAAACAACCGTAAAGGCAATGGGTCGTTAGCCATCTTGGTTCCCACCACTCTGGCGATGGGCATGGTGATATCGGGACGCAATACCAGAATCCTGCCTTCCGGATCTATTAACTTAAACATCTGTTCTTGCTCGATGGAAGGCTTTACCCCGGCAAATACGTCGAAAAATTCAATTATAGGGGTCTCGATCTCATTGTATCCGCTTAAATAGAAAAATCTTCTAATGGTATCTTCTATCTTGCGTTTGTTGTAGCATTCATCGGGGAGATAGTCCTGCACTCCCTCGGGCAGTCTCAATTTCAGCTTATCTAACATCAAAAACCCCCACTCGATTTATCACTTTAATTAATTAAAGTGATAAAGTGATAAATTTGCCTATATTATATTACAAACTCTAATAGAATGTCAAATATAAATTTGCCCTTTACCTTAGGCTAGATAACTGTCCGTCAGACCCGTCAATTGAGGCTTAAATTGTTCTCTATATAGTATTGAATAAAGGCCGTTATTCTTAAGAAGCTCGTGATGGGTTCCGCTTTCCACAATCCTGCCGTTGTCTATCACCAGTATGCGATGGGCTGCCAGAATGGTAGAAAGCCTGTGAGCGATGACTATGCTGGTACGCCCCGAAAGTAGGGCCTCCAATGCCTTCTGTATCAGAGCTTCGGTGTGGGAATCCAGAGATGATGTTGCCTCATCTAAAATTATGATTCGGGGATTGGAAAGGAGTACCCTGGCTATGGCTATGCGTTGTTTTTCACCACCTGAAAGCTTAATTCCCCGTTCCCCTACTACCGTATCATATCCTTCAGGCAGCGATGATATAAAATCATGAATCTGAGCTGCCTTACAGGCGGCTATCATCTCCTCCTCGGTGGCGTCGGGTTTACCGTAAAGGATGTTCTCTCGAATGGTAGCGTTAAATAGGTATGGATCCTGCGTGACCATTCCGATCTGACTTCGCAGCGATTTCAAAGTGACAGTTCGTATATCCCTTCCGTCAATCAGGATTCTTCCCGATGTGGGCTCATATAAGCGTGGTACCAGATACGCTATGGTGGTCTTCCCGGCACCTGTTGGTCCTACTATTGCTATCATTTGCCCTGGTTCAACAGAAAAAGTGATGTCTTCCAAAGTAGGATTTTCCCCGTCATATGAAAAGTACACATGATCAAATTCAATTTTCCCTGAAATCGGGGGCAATTCAACAGCCTCAGGCAAATCCTTGATATCCGGTTCCCTATCAAGGTAATCGAAAATCCTTTCAAATAGCGCGAAAGATCTGGTAATGTCCACATGGAGATTGGACAGGTGGCTGACGGGACCATAAAGCCTTGTAAGTAGGGTAACAAATGTAACTACAGTACCTACGGTCAGTTCATCCTTTATGACGAGATATCCTCCAACGAAATATATAATGGAGGGGCCCAGTACCGAGATGGTCCTTAACAGCATGAAAAACCATCGTCCAACCATGTTTTCACGAATTTGAAGCTTTATCACTTCCAAATTTATATCATGAAATTTCTTTATCTCGGCTTCCTCACGGGTAAAAATTTTGGTCAGTATGACGCCGCTTATTCCCAACGTTTCCTGTATGTGCTGATTCATCTCAGCCATTTTTTGATGGGTTTCGCTTGCCAGCCTCCACCTCATTTTTCCTACCTGACGGGTGGGCAACACGAAAAACGGTACGAGGAAAGTTCCCAGGATGGCAAGTTTCCAATTCATAGAAAATAAAGCCGTCAACGTTAAAACAAGGCTAAACAAATTATATACTATATTTACCAGAGTGCCTGATATAATACCCTCTATTCCGTGGATGTCATTATTTAAACGGGAAATTATCTCTCCGGTCTTTTCATTGGAAAAAAATTTTAAGGACATGTATTGTAAATGCCTGTACATCTGGTTTCTTACATCCAGTATGATGTGTTTCGACATCCATGTTGTTACGTAGTTTTGCCCGACGCTTATAAGGCCAGATAGGATTGTGGCAGCTATGGAGGCCAATGTCAAAAATCCCAGCAAAGCCATGTCTTTGTTCTTAATTGCTACGTCAATAATGTTTTTGGTAATAATGGGCGGAATTAAATCCAGCCCCGAAATTGCCAATAGGCATAGTAAGATTATAATTTGCTGTTTCCAATAAGGAACTAGATACTTCAAAATCCTTATAAGGATCTCCTTGGAAATTTGGGGACGTTGCTTTGAATCCTCGAATCGCATCCTCCCCAATCCCATTCCTCTGCCCATACCAAATCCAACAAATCCTGGCCCTGGTCGTGGACTCATCAGTATCATCTCCTTTAAAAAGATTTCATCCTCTGGAGGAGGGGGATGAATTGCTAAAAATATGATATAATATTTAGAACGTCATGACAATGGACAATATACCAAATCTATCAAAGGCAGGGATGAGAGTTGATGGATTATCACATTCACAGCACATATTCGGTGGATAGCCGTATGTCTATGGAAGAGGCATGCCTCAGCGCTATACAGGCGGGAGTTATAGAAATAGCTTTCACCGATCACATAGACATCGATTGGCCGGACACCGCCGTTCCGCCATTTGATGTCGGAATGCTGGATAAATATTTTGAAGACATAGAGAAAATGCAGGATAAATTCAAAGGGCAGTTGGTGATAAAGAAGGGAATTGAAATTGGCTTGCAACCACATATCCTGGATGAGTGCGCCGATATAGTGCAATCTTACCCCTTCGATTTTGTGATAGCCTCGGTTCATTTGGTAGGAGGTGTAGACCCATACTTGGGGGGATTTTATCAGGGTAAGACGAAGGAAGAAACCTATGAGGAATATTATGAGGAGATATTGAGGCTCATTACATCCTTTGACCAGTTTAACGTCTTGGGGCATTTGGATTATATAAAAAGGTATTCGCCATTCCCCGTTGAAAAAAATGATCATCTACTTGGTATTTCCTTAATAGATGAGATACTTAAAACCCTCATTGACAAAGGTAAGGGGCTGGAAGTCAATACGTCGGGCTACCGCCATGTATCGGAAACCCCTATGCCCCATCCCGATATAATCAAAAGATACAGAGATTTGGGTGGTAAAATCATTACGCTGGGCTCAGATGCCCATACTCCCGAGCACGTGGCATTCAGACTTGAAACCGCCCTTAAAGAAATAAAGAGGTCAGGGTTTGATGCCCTCACCTCTTTCACCGGCATGCAGCCTGAATTTATCATTATACCTTGACCTTGATGACAAAGTCAATCGATGTTGTAGCGTTTCTTTACCTTTAGCCTGGCCATGGCGCGGGCCATAGCGGCTTTTGACTGGTAGTATTCCTTCATGCTCCTGCGCAGGCGTATCCTCTGCTGCGCTCTTTCGAGGGCTGCTTGAGCGCGCTTTTCATCTATTTCCTCTGGCCATTCTACAGAGTGGGATAGAATGATAACCCCATCGGGGCGTACTTCCATAAATCCTTCATTTATAGCCGCCTCGCGCCATTTGCCGTTCTGCTTTATTTTAAGCGTCCCAATGGCAACCAGGGCTACCATTGGTATGTGCCCTTTCATGATGCCCAGCTCGCCGTCCGAGCTGTTTACAATCACCATCTCCACATTCCCTTTGAAAAAGGTCTTCTCGGGGGTTATGACCTCAAGGTAAAACTCTCCTGCCATCTTCCATCAACCCGCTTTCTTCATCTGTCCGGCTTTTTCAAGCACCTCATCCAGATTACCCACCATGAAGAATGCAGCTTCGGGTATGTCATCCACCTTTCCATCCACAATAGCCCTGAACCCTTCAATGGTCTCCTTAAGCGGGACAAATTTCCCTTGTATGCCGGTATAGGTAGCAGCCACGTGGAATGGCTGGGACAGGAACCGCTGTATTTTGCGCGCTCTGTAGACTACCAATCTATCTTCTTCACTGAGCTCTTCCATACCAAGGATGGCTATTATATCCTGCAACTCTTTATACCGTTGTAGGATTTCCTGGACCTTTCGCGCTACCAGGTAGTGCTCCTTGCCCACAATTCTCGGGTCAAGTATCCTCGAGCTCGATTCCAGAGGGTCAATGGCAGGATATATGCCCATCTCGGCGATTTGCCTGGACAGAACGGTGGTGGCATCCAGATGGGCAAATATAGTGGCAGGTGCAGGGTCAGTGAGGTCATCAGCCGGAACATACACCGCTTGAACCGACGTGATGGAGCCGTTTTTGGTGGATGTTATGCGTTCCTGCAGCGCGCCGACTTCCATCGCCAGGGTGGGCTGATATCCCACTGCCGAAGGCATCCTCCCTAGCAAGGCTGACACCTCGGCCCCTGCCTGTATGAAGCGAAAGATGTTGTCTATGAAAAGCAACACGTCCTGGCCTTCCCTGTCCCGGAAGTATTCTGCAAGGGTAAGGCCCGTCAACGCTACCCGCATCCTGGCACCCGGTGGCTCATCCATTTGGCCAAACACCAGAGCAGTCCTTTCCAGTACTCCTGACTGCGTCATCTCGCTTACCAGCTCATGCCCTTCGCGGGTGCGTTCGCCTACACCGGTAAACACCGAGACCCCGCCGTGCTGTGTCACGATATTGTGTATGAGTTCCATGATGAGTACCGTCTTGCCCACGCCGGCTCCGCCAAACAGGCCAATCTTGCCCCCTTTGGGATATGGAGCCAACAGGTCTATGACCTTGATCCCCGTCTCCAATATATCGGTGGCCGGTCGTTGCTCTTCGATGGGCGGTGCAGGACGGTGAATGGGCACCCTTTCCCGTGCATTTACAGGCCCCTTGCCATCGATGGGTTCTCCTAAAACATTAAACACTCGCCCTAGCACTTCCTTACCCACCGGTACCGTAATGGGCATCCCAGTATCATAGGCTTCAAGGCCTCTTTTTAAACCATCGGTGGCTTCAAGGGCAATGCAGCGCACCTTTCGGTCCTCTAAATGCTGGGATACCTCTGCCCATACCACCCTTGAACCATCCACTATCTTTATGGCATTGAGGATAGCCGGCATATCTTCCGATTCAAACTGTATATCGATCACTGGACCGACAATTCGTACTACTCTTCCCCTGTTTTTGTATTCCATATATATCTCATCTCCTTTATGAGTACTGCTTTTCAAACGCAGCTACGCCACCCATTATCTCGGAAATTTCATTGGTGATGACTGCCTGCCTTGCCTGATTGTACTTAATCTGCAGCTGGGCTATCATTTCATCGGCGTTTTTGGTAGCGGTATCCATTGCCATCATCCTGGCCTGCTGTTCGCTGGCAAATGATTGTATCAACGCCCCGTATATAAATCCCAGAAGGTACTTGGGGATGAGCAGGTCAAGCACTGCTTTAGGCGATGGATGATATAGTATATCGGCGCGATAGTTGACATCAAGGCTGACATCAAAAAAAGCCGACAGTTCTACTGGCAGCAGCTTTATAACCCGTGGTGTCTGTTTTACCGTCGATTCCATATGGGTATAGACGATGTACAGCTCATCCGTCTTGTTTTGACTGTAGCAATCTATCAGATATTCGGCCATATCCCTTGAATAGTAAAAATTTGGATTCTCTGCTGCATCCAAAAATTCATCTCTTACTTTATATCCCTTTTTCTTGAAGAAATCGCGGGCTACATGGCCCACTACGAATATATCAACAGAACCGCCGTGCTGCTGTATATGTGAGAGGGCCGTGTGCAGCACGTTATGGTTGTATGCGCCGCACAGCCCTTTATTTCCGGCAATGACCAAATAAGTAGCTCTTTCATTTCCTCTAGGTATAAAAAAAGGATGGTCTATTTCTGGACTATGGATTATGATGTCTTTGAGAGTAGAGCGTATCTTCTCGAAGTATACATGGTTAGCCCTGTATTTTTCCATGGCTCTGCTGAGCTTGGACGAAGCTATGAGGTACATGGCTTTGGTTATTTGCCGCGTTTGGCGTATGGTCCTGATCCTGCGCTTAATCTCAATCACGCTATACATGGCAATATCACCCGCACATCCTTATTGCTTCAAGAAGGTCGGTTTAAAATCCTTAACAGCGGTCTCTATCTGGGCCATGTCCTCTTCCGTTATATCGCCACTTTGGCGTATGTTTTCGATGACGTTTCTGTGATAGCACTCCATATATTCGATAAACTGTTGTTTAAATTCCTGGATCCTATTTACGGGTACATCCAAAAGCATCTTTCTGGTAACTACATACAGCAGTATTACCTGATGTACTACATCCATGGGGTGGTACTGCTCTTGCTTGAGCATCTCGGTAATCCTCTCTCCTTGGGCCAGCAATTGCTGGGTAGATGGATCCAGCTCCGAGTTAAACTGGGAAAATACCTGCAGCTCGCGATACTGTGCAAGCTCCAGGCGCAATGTCCCCGAGACTTTTGCCATGGCTTTAATCTGAGCAGCCTTTCCTACCCTTGATACCGACAGCCCCACATTTACAGCCGGACGAATGCCAGCGAAAAACAGCTCGTCTTCCAAGAAAATCTGACCATCGGTTATGGATATTACATTTGTGGGTATATAGGCCGATATATCTCCAGCCTGAGTTTCTATTATGGGCAGCGCCGTCAAGGACCCACCGCCTTTTTCCTTGCTCAACTTGGCTGAACGCTCCAAAAGGCGGGAATGCAGGTAAAAGATGTCCCCGGGATAGGCCTCACGCCCAGGAGGACGGCGCAAAAGCAAGGATAATGTCCTATAAGCTACGGCATGTTTGGACAGATCGTCATAGACAATGAGCACGTCCCTTCCCTTGTACATGAAATATTCCGCCATAGCACAACCCGCATAAGGGGCAATATATTGCATGGTGGCAGAGTCGCTGGCTGTAGCCGAAACCACAATGGTATAATCCATAGCCCCCATTTCCCTTAGGGTATTAATGACCTGGGATACCGTGGAAGCTTTTTGGCCTATTGCAACGTACACGCATATTACATCCTTACCTTTTTGGTTGACAATGGTGTCAAGGGCGATGGCCGTCTTACCCGTCTGGCGGTCACCTATGATGAGCTGCCTCTGACCCTTCCCAATGGGTATCATGGAATCTATGGCCAGCAGGCCAGTTTGCAGGGGCTGATTTACCACATCCCTCTCATATATGCCGGGGGCCTTGTTCTCAATTTCCCTGTAACCTTCAGGTCGAATAGGGCCCTTTCCGTCGAGGGGCTGTCCCAGGGGATTGACCACCCTGCCCAGCAAGCTTTCGCCCACCGGAACCTGTACCATCTTCCCGGTGCTATAGACCATCGTTCCTGCGGCTACCGAATTCTGGTTGTTGAGTAGCACCGCGCCCACGGCGTCCTCCTCTAGGTTAAAGGCTATGCCAAATGTACCACCTTCAAACCTTAGAAGTTCACCATACATGCAATCGCTCAAACCGCTTATTAGTACCACTCCATCCCCCGAACGCACCACCCGCCCCACATTTTCCACATCAAATTCCTGCTGGTATTCTTGAATCCTCTCTCTAATAAACTCGCCGACTGACGCCATGTCGGTGAGTTGTTCCGACGATTTGACGCCAGTGACAAGGTCAACCATATCCCCTTTTTGAAAGTCCAACAGGTGTTCCTTTATCCTACTAAGCTGCCCTTTTAAGCTGCCATCATATATCCTGTCCCCGATGGATACTATGATTCCGCCTATTATTTCCGGTTCAACTTTTAAATGAAGTTTCAGCTTCTTGCCTAAAAATTTTGAAAACCGTTCCTCTATTTGCGCAACAGTTGCCTCATCCAATGGAAAAGCCGACCATAAGGTCCCCGTTTCAACGTTCGGTACATTCATGTTTCCACCTTCTCCAGGAATTTCTGTATCATGGCTTTATTCTGTTCAGGGGTTATATGGCTTTGCAGGACCTTGGAAGCCAGCTCCACGACCAACTCTGCAGTCTGAGCTTTGAAAGCCTCAATTGCCTGTTGGCGTTCCTGCTCTATTTGGCGCTTTGCTTGTTCCAGCATGGCCTCTGCCTCTCTTTGCGCCTGTTGCTGCGCCTCCCGTATGCGCTGCTGTGCGGTGTGCTCGGCCTGCTCCATGATGGCCTTTACCTGCTGGCGCACCTTTTCAAGTTCCTCGCTGGACAAGCGCCTTTTTTCCTCGATCTCGCTTTCGCGCTTTTTGAGCTCCTCCATCTTTGCCTCAATGTTCTGCGTACGCTTATCCAAAAAACCCTTTATGGGTTTAAAAAGCAGACGCTTTAGAAACCAAAACAGTATAGGTATGTTGATCATTTGGAAGACAAACGTCCAGATATACTCCTTCATACCGTATTCACCGTTTCCTTAAATTTTTATTATTCGTGGGAAAGGTATCTCGCAAGAATGTGGCATCAAA
>NZ_VSCO01000053.1:0-11937 GCF_047459465.1 Caldicoprobacter sp.
AAATTTTTACTTATTGATATTCTGAAAAAATAACCAGACATAAAGGTATAAATCTTACTGAATGGCATATAACAGGTTTTGGCTATTGCTGAATATAGAGCGGAATGCTTACAGGGTATGAAAGGCGGAATAAGCTTCATCAATGCTAATTTAATTATTAGATGAGTAAAAACTGATTGTAACTGCGTTTTAGAAAAAGTACCAGTGAAGTGAGGTGAAAATAAAATTTGTTGTCCTTTCTTCTATATGATCTTCGAACCTCCATTATTAAAATTTTACTCAGAGTATTAAAAACTCCACTTTTAGATAATCATTTTGCCCCCTTCTCCCCTAATCCACTCAATTTTCCCAATCGCATTCAATAAACCACGATTCAGCAAAACGGATAATGAAAAATTCCTTGCAAATCATTTTGATGTTCTAATTAAAGGCTACCTCAATAAATACCATATGTCAATAGAATGACAAAAAGATAACAGAATTTCAAAATACCCCATTGACAATGATTCTCATTTACATTAAAATGAAGTTGAAAAAAATTCAGAGTATTTTACTAGGGTTTCTTATTGATAATAATTATCATTATCATATTACAGGGCCAGTACACAGGGTGCCAGCCCTCTACAAGCCTCAAAAGGGACATGCCTAAAATAATCAATTATATAATTAGGAGGTAGGGTTATTATGAGGCTAAATCAAGTAAATAAAGGCCAAAGATTTCAAATAATATCAATTCCGGATAAACAAATCAGCACACAGGCTATACGCCTCGGCATATACGAAGGCGCTAAACTTGCCTGCGCATATAAATTCCCCGCCGGTCCGGTGATCATCCAAAATGGAATGCAGGAGATAGCCATAGGCAGGGAACTAGCCAAGAAGATAGAGGTTCGATTGCTGGATAAGGGGGATGTAAAGTAATGCAGTGCCATAATATGACAGAAAAAATCGATATCAACAAGGACGCAAAAAAAATCGTACTGGTTGGCAATCCCAATGTAGGAAAGTCGGTATTTTTTAACGCCCTTACAGGGGCATACGTAGATGTTTCCAACTTCCCTGGAACGACGGTAGACATAAGTTCAGGAAGATATAAGGATATGGTAGTGATGGATACGCCGGGAGTTTACGGAGTATCCTCTTTTAATGACGAAGAGCGGGTTGCCAGAGATGTCATATTGTACGCTGATATCATTCTCAACGTGGTTGACGCTCTACATATAGAGCGGGACTTGTTTCTCACCCAGCAGATCATAGACATGGGTAAGCCGGTAGTAGTGGCTCTCAATATGATGGATGAGGTCAAGAAAAACGGCATAGAGATTGACGTTGACAAGCTATCCCAGGAGCTGGGGGTACCGGTGATCCCCACCGTTGCCGTAAAAGGAGAGGGTATCGAGGAAATAAAGGAGGCACTTCTCCACTGTGCAAGGGTCGGTAATAGGCTCCCCATAGTCGAGGAAAACCTGCAGGCAGTTCGCCATCTGGTGGATGAAGACTCTGAAGCCCTGCTGGTGCTGGAGGAAGATGAAAGCATCATCGCCCGTCACAACATAAGTGGAATCAAGGGGATGAGGGAACAGATCTATCAAGCAAGGCGTGAAAGGGTTGACGAAATAGTCAAAAAGGTGATGCGCCAAACCAACCGCGGCGCTTCCTTTTCGGTGAAATTAGGAAGGTGGATGCTATCTCCCCTGACGGGAATCCCAATTTTGATCGTCGTATTGTGGCTGGTATATGAATTCGTAGGGGTATTCGTTGCTCAGACGGTGGTTGAGTGGACAGAAGGACTAATAATGGGTGAATATTACTACAACTTCATAATGAATTTACTGGAGCCCATACTGGGGACCGAAAGCTTTTTGGGCCAGCTGCTCATAGGTGAATTTGGCGTTCTCACCATGACACCCATCTATGTGTTTGGCCTTCTGTTACCGCTTGTAGTCGGGTTTTATCTGGTATTATCTATCATGGAAGACTCAGGCTATCTACCCAGGGTGGCAGTTCTCACCGATCGAAGCTTGAACTACCTCGGTTTAAATGGGCGGGCCATCATACCTATAATACTAGGATTCGGTTGCGTTACCATGGCCACCATCGTTACGCGTATACTCGGTTCCAGGCGAGAGAGATTCATAGCCACCATGCTTCTTGCCCTGACCATCCCCTGCTCTGCGCAGCTGGGAGTAATAGCTGGTTTATTAGGGCCGTTGGGCATCAAGATGACAGCCCTCTATCTGTTTGTAATCCTGCTAGTCTTTGCAGTTGTCGGTACCCTTTTAAACAGGGTGGTTCCTGGAAAATCCACTGATCTCATGATAGACCTTCCTCCTCTGCGCCTGCCGCGCATTGGCAATGTCCTCAAGAAGACCTACGTCAAATCCAAGGCCTTCATCACAGAAGCCGGCCCCCTCTTCTTGCTGGGCACTGTTATAATCTCTGTGCTGCAGTATACGGGCATTTTGGACCTGATAGCCGATGGATTTGCCCCTATCATAGAAGGATTCTTAAAGCTCCCTCGCGAAACGGCGGTAGCTTTCATCATGGGGATAATTCGAAGGGACTTTGGTGCGGCTGGCTTGAATGACATGGTATCCCAAGGCCTATTAAATCCGTCCCAGGTAGTCGTAGCCTTGATAGCCATAACGCTGTTCGTTCCCTGCATAGCTGCAGTCATGGTAATCTTCAAAGAGAGAAATTGGAAAGAAGCCATTTTGATATGGGTAAGCAGCTTTATCATCTCCTTCTTAACCGCCGGGATAGTAGCGCAGGTGATAGTGTAACCTTAATTTCATGGCAAAAAGGCCTTGATGTAAGCTTAAACCAATTAAAAAACTTATGAGGTGGTAAATATGCATGTACAGTGTCCCACCTGCAAGATGCTGGTGGATATAGAAAAATACCATCGGTGCCCTAGGTGCCATACCTTTGTTCTGAAATATGCGGGGTGCGCCGGCTGTAATGGCTGTTCCTTTAAAGGAATATGCCCTTCAAAAGCTCAAGTCAAAGTCAATAATAGCCAGCATCCTTTTTTCCGCAAATGAACAATATAGGACAAAAAAGAGCAAACACTGGGAGATATCCAGTGCTTGGCTATCAAAAGAAGCTTAACCCGCTTGCAATGCACGGCATATTCTTTAAATTAACGGCATAGGAGTAAGGTTTACAAAAAGATGCTAACCCCTACAAGAACGGCCATTTAAACATCCAATAGTGTTCTAAAAATTTTGTTGGCTATGCAGAAGCCTAAAAAACTGTACTAAAAGTACAAAAAGGCTTATAATATAAGTACGTTACTGGCAATTGCAAAGTTGACAAGCGAAATGAACAGCTAACATCTAGACTAATGTGTATGAGATATAATGGTAAAGACAAAAGGAGGTAGCACTACAGCTGATAAGTCATGAAACTGGATTATGACATGCTTTACGGAAAATTCATATGCAGGCCCAATCGCTTTATCGCACATGTGGACATATCGGGAAAGGAAGTGGTATGTCACGTCCCTAATACCGGGCGGCTTAAAGAGCTACTGTACCCCGGAGCTGAAGTGGCCGTTTCGTATCACCCGTTTTCTCACCGTAAAACAAAATATGAACTCCAAATGGTAAAAAAGAAAGAGAGCTGGGTATCGATACATTCTCAGCTTCCCAATGCCCTTGCTGTAGAAGGTATCAAGATCGGCACCATCCAGGAATTGCAAAACTACACCGTCATAAATAGAGAAGTCACATATGGGGACAGCCGATTTGACCTACAGCTTATAGGAAAGAACATTTGCTTTGTTGAAGTTAAAGGAGTCACATTGGAACTGGAAAACTGGAGCTACTTTCCCGACGCTCCTACCGAGAGAGGGCGCAAACACATTGATGGGCTCATTCAAGCAGTAAAAGATGGACATCGTGCCGTCTTATTATTCGTGGCTCAAATGGATATAGCAAAGGGCTTTAGCCCCAACGCTCATATGGATCCTGCCTTTGCACAAAAAGTCAAAGAAGCCGCTGAAGCGGGGGTAGAAGTCCTTGCCTATCGCTGCTTGGTATCACCCTACCAAATAAAAATTTCAGAAAAAATACCCGTGAAATTGTAAAAATACCGGTATTTTTTATAATACCGGTATTTTTATTGAACACATCATTCCTTTACCGCTCCCATGGTAATACCCGTTATAAAATACCGCTGACAAAACGGATATATGATCATAGGGGGAATCATGGCCACTATGATGGCGGCATTCCTGACGCTATTGCCAAAACCTACAATACTAGGGTCGGTCAAATTCTGTTCGCTGAGTATAAGTTCGCGCAACTTCACCTGGAAATTGTACAAATCGGGGTTGGTGATATAGATCACATAATTGAAGAAGTCATTCCAGAACTGCACTCCGAAAAATAGGCCTATTGATGCCAGCGCCGGCAGAGAAAGCGGAAGCACAATCCTGGCAAAAACTATCATCGGAGACGCCCCATCGATGCTGGCAGACTCAAAAAGGCTTTCAGGAATCTGTTCAAAAAAGTTTTTCATGAGAAACATGTTATATACATTTAAGCTGGGAGGCAGTATGACTGCCCACAGCGTATTGGTCATACCAAGATTTTTAATTACCAAATAAGTTGGGACCAAACCTCCACTAAATATCATGGTAAAGAATATGAAAAAAGCAAAAAACCTTCTTCCAATTAAGTCCTTTTGAATCAAGACATAGGCTCCCAACGTGCTAAACAACAACCCCAAAAAAGTACCCGCAGACGTCGTTAAAAACGAGATTAGCAGCGGCCTATAAAGGGCTTTGGCCGAAAATATCGTCTTATACGCTACAATTGAAGGATTTTGTGGCCACAGGTTAATCCCGTAAGTTGTACTTCTATCAAAAGAATCCGACAAAACCTTCATTAAAGGGATTAGCATAGATACAACGAGCAAAGCCATAAAAATCCCATTACATATTCTAAATATGCTCCTCCCTCTATATCCCGGTTTGAAGCTAAATTTCTCTTGCATGCACCATATCACCCCATGTGTCTGTTTTACAATATATCAGAACCTCTGACTTTTTGACTAACTTTGTTTGTAATCAAAACCAATATCATCGCGATTAGCGACTTGAACAATCCTATTGCCGTCCCCAACCCGTAATCGGCTTGCTGCATACCTATCCTGTAGGTAAAGGTCCCTATAACGTCTGCCACATTGTGTACCATTGAGTTATAAAGCACGAATACCGATTCAAATATATTTAAAACCTTCCCTAGGTTTAATACAAACACAACCAAGATGGTCGGCATTAATGCGGGTATAGTAATATAAATAGTTTGCCTCCATCTACCAGCTCCATCGATCTCCGCCGCTTCATAAAGCTGAGGGTTGATAGACGTCATAGCCGCAAGGTAAATAATGGTTCCCCATCCGGTCTCTTTCCATCTATATATTAGAAGAAATATAGGTCTCCACCATTTCTCGCTGGTCAAAAAGTATATGGGTTCCTTCCCCATAGCCTCTAATATGCTGTTTATAAAGCCGCCCTGTGGTGACAGTATAATCGTAAAGATTGAGGCGGTAACCACCCATGACAAAAAGTGTGGAAGGTAAACAATGGTCTGAATAGCTCCCCTTATTTTTTTGTTATAAACTTCATTGAGCAACAGAGCTAAAACTACCGATGCTATAATTCCCAAAATCAAGTTTGACAGGCTTAAAATAATGGTATTTTTAAAAGCCAACCAAAATCGCTGGCTATTGATTCCAAAGAATATATTTTTAAAGTTATCTAGGCCTATGAATTCTTTCTTAAAAGGCGTAAACTTGTAAAAGGCATACCGTATTCCAAACATGGGAATATAATTAAATATTATTGTCATAACGAATACCGGCAAAAACATCAGATAATAAAACTTATCCTTCTTGATTTTATTCCATACCTTTTTTCTCTTATTCAATTCCTGCACTGTATTCCCTCCTACGCAGCCAAGAAATCAAATAATGTGCCAACGGGCATCTTTACCACGCCCGTTGACACATAATCAAACTCGCTTTACTGCACTACCGCCTTATTTATTGAGGTCAGCCAATATAGCATCCACATAATCTTTGGCAAGCTTCTTGTACTCTTCCAATCCTTGATCTATGTCGTAATTATCAACAACTATTTTTGCTACAATTTGGCTCTTTATGGAGTTAAGTTCGGGCAATAGCTGAGTTAATGTTTCCGAAGTTGGGAACAAGCTATATTGTACTGCCTTCTCCCTGAATATCTTCAGAGAATTAACTATAGGCTCAGAGTATTCATAGGGGTCTTGATAGTCCGTAATGGAGAGTTCCCCGGCGATAAACATCTTGTTAAACGGCACGTCGGGATTCTGTATACTAGGCAGTTTTACCATTTTTCCATCTTTCATCTCATAAGTGATTCCCTCAATGCCGTGAGTAAACAACGTTTGCCCTTCTCCACTATCCAGCATATATTCAAAGAAATATTTGAATATACCCTCAGGATTCTTTGCGGCCGTGGTTATGCAAAGCGGTACGGGAGCTCTTTCTATATAGTAGGTTTCCTCTATTGCCGGGATGGGCGTAACTTCAGCTTCTGGAACGTTTGCCGTCAAGTTTACGATAAGGTTTTCGTTCCACTGACCGGCCCAATAGTTAAACACACCGACTTTGCCGCTGTAAAACTTATCTCGGCAGGTAGACGTCTTGTTGGTGACAATTTCCTTGTCTATTAAACCTTCTTGATATGCATCCTGCAGGCGTTTTAAAGCTTCCTTCATTTCAGGCTCTGTCATGCCATCTACCCATTTGCCATCCTTTTGTACAAAGTCAGGGGTAGCAGTTTGATAGAACTCCCTTAAATAGATGTCCATGGGGAATTCGCTGTTAATCAGGCCAGCTGCTGTAAGAGGAATGGTATCTTTCTTGCCATTTCCATCGGGATCTTCATTGGCAAACTTCCTTAACATATCGATAAATTCGTTATAATTTTTGGGGATGTCAATCCCTAGCTTCTTTAGCCAGTCACCGCGCACATAGGTGACTGTACCATTACCTCTTTCTTTTGGCAAACCGTACAGCCTGCCGTTTACCCTCACAGCATCTACAATGGCCTGGTCTACAATCCTGTTTTTCACTTCTGAATTTTCATAAAGATCAGTGATATCGTATAGAGCTCCTTGCATAGCATAGTTCAAATAATGGCTTCCCGAAAGCAATACAACATCCGGTATCTCCCCTGTAGCAAATGCCAGGTTTACCTTCTCGTAGTATTCATTGTGCGCTGGTTGGTTAACAATCAATTTGATACCGGTTTTTTCCTCAAAAGCTTTTACCAAATATTCCTGGCCATTGTCGGGCAACAAGAAAGTACCATCGATCATAAATCTAATTTCGCTTGGCTTTTCTACTTCTTTTTCTGATTCTGAAGTTTGCTCATTATTGCTTCCCGTATTGTCGCCATTGGTCTGCTGGTTAGAGCTATCATCGCCAGCTGGCTTGGACGATGAACACGCAGCTAAGCTAAAGACCACTATGGTGGCGACCAGAAGCAAAACGACCAGTTTTTTCATTTTAGCCATACAGATAATCCTCCTCCTTATTTATTTTTTTACTTTAATTTACTTTACCTCCTTAAATGGCCTTTTGCATGATTTGTGACAAAAGGCTTAGTTATTATGTTAGTTGACAAAAGGTGGGAAGTAAATATGCAGTTATTCAAAACCCAAGATATATGGGATATCTTTAATTTAAGATTATTATTCTATTTTTCATCACCTATAAATGTAGATTTTATAGCTAATTTGAGCCCACAATGTGCAATAATTAAAATAATAATCAACATTTTCGCTATCCTTAATTTTTGTACGTCGTTGAATATGCAATCGTTTGTTTGTATGGTATAATTAATTTTGGATAAAGACCAAAAGGAGGGGCTTTCGTGCCGATACTTAAAAGATATATTTTAATTCCTATTTTGGCATTTTTTCTCGTAGGTTGTAGTTCAATAAGTCAACTAAAGGAAAATGCCCATAATAAATCTAAGGACCAAAAAGCATTACCTCTGTCAGAAGAACGAGTAACCTTTTACTTGATGGGCATGGATATGAATCCCAATATAACCGAAAAAGACAAGACCGACTTTATGAAAAAGCTAGAAGAAGAAACCAATATACACATAGAGTGGAAGCTGATTCCCGAGCCATCCTGGACCGAGCAGAAGAACATAACCATCATGAGCGGCAATCTTCCGGATGCCTTTTTTGGAATAGGTTGTCTCACATCCGAAGAAATAGAGAGATATGCGGCCGATGGAACCATAATTGAATTAGATGATCTAATAGCCAAACATGCACCAAATATACAGAAAGTTTTAAAAACTAATGAACTATATAATGAGATTACGAGAAGTATCGATGGGCATATATACGCTCTTGCTCAGTTTGAAGACTTGGGATTTGATTCCCATTCTGTAGCCATAATAAAAAAGAAATGGTTGGACAAACTGGGCCTTAAAATGCCTACAACCACAGAAGAGTTTTATTATGTCCTAAAAGCTTTTAAAGAACAGGACCCCAACGGAAACGGCATACAGGACGAGATACCTTTTAGCTTCCTGTATATGGACGGTCCGATCAACCGGGAGGTAAAGAGAGAGCACTTTTGGATATTCGGAGCATTTGGAGTAAACGACAATCCCATCCATATATACGTGCGGGATGACGGCGAAGTCATGTTCACGGCAGATAAGGAGCAATGGAAGGAGGCTGTCAAATATCTGCATACCCTATACGCCGAAGGCTTGATCGATCCTGAAGTTTTTACACAGGATAGACGGTTGCTTACCCACAAAGTCAGGTATAATAAAAATATAGGCGTATATACCGATTATAGAAAGAAATTCTCTTTTATACCAGCAGAAGAGTGGAATGACTATGAAGTGCTTCCTCCCCTCATAGGCCCATATGGTGACCAGAGCTGGGATAGGGCTTTAGTAGGCATAAACGTAGGGTCCTTTGCCATAACCAAGAAATGCGAAAACCCCGAACTGCTGATGAAATGGATAAACTACACTTTGGAGCCCGAAAATGCCGTACAAATGAACTATGGCATGTTTCAAACCGATGAATCCAAATTCTCTGAAAAGAGGTATCTCATACCATCCCCGGAAGCTGAAGGCAAATGGACCTCCAATGATGATTATAAGCCGGCAGATGTGGATGCCAACGATTGGCTATTTTCTTCTCCCATTACCACAGCCTTTACCATCATAACGCAGGAGACATATGATCAGTTTATATATAACAAGCCCAGCCACGTCACTAAAGAAGAGGATTGCAGGGTTTATAGGCCCTACTTGACGAAATATCCTTATAACCTGCCATATAAGTTCACATTACAGGAAATTGAGGAACTCAATAAAATTCAGCCTAAGCTGCTGGACTATATAAGCACTATGCAGGCCAAATGGATAGTGTACGGCAATATAGAAGAGGAATGGGACGAATATGTGGCCCAGCTTAAAAAGCTTGAGGTGGATAAGTATACCGCCATTTACAAAAATGCCTTCAATAGAATAAAACACCTTTTCGACTCACAGTAAGAGTAGTTTTATGATTTGCCTTCTTTTGAAGCATATTTCTTCTTGTATTCTCCTGGCGTAACCTTTTCCATTTCTCGGAATCTCCTTATAAAACTGGAAACGCTGTAATAGCCCACCTCAGCCGCTATATCCGCTATGCTCATGTCGGTGTTTAGCAGCAGCTCCTTGGCCTTTCTCATCCTCAATTTGGTAACATATTCGGATATGGTATAATTGGTCTTTTTCTTAAAGTACTGGCTTAAATAAGGCGGAGTCATATGAAGATGATCTGCAAGGCTTTGGATGCTGAAGTCGGGCTTGGTGTAGTTCTGCCTTATATACTGCGCAATTTTTCTCAAAAGTTTCAGTTCATAAGCATCTTCCCCAACGGTAAAATAATCAACTAGGTCATCGGTGATTTCCATCATTATCTTCTTTATATCCTCGAAGGAAGACACGTCGCTAGTGTATATCTTCTCTATATACGGCTTCTTTAAAATGATGGCGTCTTGTTCCGTCAGCAATAGCTGTTTAAAGATAGTAGTTATAACGTCCACGCATATGCTCTTGGCCCAATATACGTTTAGATTCTCGGTGCTTATGAACATCATCAGCTCATCCATGCTCTCTTTTATTTCCCAAATATTGGCATCTCGTATGGCTTTTTCCAGCTTGTCAAACAGCTTAACGGGATACTTCATCTCCTTTTCCGTTGTCTTATTCAGTTCCGAAATGGTCATAATTGATGAATTGGAGATGGTGGAATTATAATCCAGTACCCTTAAAGCCTGGCTATATGAAAGGTGTACATCAAATACATCCGTTACATATTCTCCTATACCAACGGATACGTCCTCTTGAAATTCTTCTTTTAGGGCTTCAACAACGTATATGGCGTATTCTTTCAGCAAGACTTCAGAATTTTCATCGCTTCCAATTATTATGGCTATCTTGGACTTGGATGAAAAATCGCTCATCTCCAGTACGAAAATTTGCAATCCTTTATTCTCGTACAGCGGATTCAATACTTCCTGGATATATCGTATCTTTTGAACATACATATTTTTCGATACCTTGAATGCCATCACTGCGTAATACTTTTTATCCCATATCAGTCCCGATAATCTGCAGCTTTCGAGAATATTCTCGATCTGCCTCGCTTGTCCAAGTATAAAGGAATGTAACAGGTATTGCCTGAAAACATAGCTGTATTTATCCGACATTTTCTTTAGCTCTTTGCTTTCATTTTTAAAATATAATAAGGCGTTTTCCAGCACTTCTATCTCATCCATTTGCTCTCCATTTTCCAGCCTATGTGGCAACATATCGTATATATATTCCTTCAGCTTTTTAACAGGCGAGTAATTCATCCTCGCAAATAACGGAATAACAAAGCTTCCAATGGCAAAGATCAAAATCACTCCCAGCAAATAGATAACCCTTATATTATTGATCTTATTTTCCAAAATGTCGGCAGGAACCACCTGTATGAATTCCAAATCTATATTACTGGGCGTAACGGCAAATGCCGTAAATTCTTTACCCCCCACTTCTAGGGTAAATTGTGAATTTATATGATAATTTTCTAGATTTTCTGATATTTTCATTAATCTTTCAGAATTATTAGATTCTGAAAACGAAAACAATACCTTACCAGTTTCCGGCTCCCTTACAAATAGGTAACTATCGTCAGTTATTATTGCTGGGTTCAATATACGCCGCAGCGACGATTCCGAAATGACGTAAATGACAATAAGATAGGGATCTTCCAAGCCATTTAAGGGAAGCTTATTTAGGTACATGATGTTCTTGGAAGCGCCAAAGGTTAGGTTGGCTCTTGAAAAGTAAAACACCCCATCCTTATCGCTTGAATGTTTGAATCCTTTGAGGTCAAAGTTGTTCTCACTTGTTTCGACATATACCTCGATGAAATCTTTCAAAGAATAAACATAGTCGGCAGACAGTATATAATCCCCTTCGTAGCTGTACACCAAAATTTTGTCTGCCAGGGAATTTACGCTGTATTTTTGAAGCTCTTTTTTTAAAGTTATGGCTTTGTCGGGCTGCTGATGAATATTGACCTCCCTAAAGATTTCATTTAATTGTATCTGAAGCGATATCTCCTGCAGCTTCTGAACATGCAAATCGAAATACTCAACCGTCTTTCTAAAAGAGTTGGTGAGATTTGCTTCCACTTCCTGTTTCAATACGTTTACAAA
This sequence comes from Caldicoprobacter sp., assembly GCF_047459465.1. Taxonomy (NCBI): domain Bacteria; kingdom Bacillati; phylum Bacillota; class Clostridia; order Caldicoprobacterales; family Caldicoprobacteraceae; genus Caldicoprobacter; species Caldicoprobacter sp. The sequence continues at coordinate 11,788 of NZ_VSCO01000053.1, forward strand.
ATTATACAGCACAATGGCAGACATGACAATTAGCGGTATAAAAAGGATTACGATATATGACACTATAAAATTTCTATATATCTTGGAGTTTATTAACTTTCTTAAGAAAAGAGCAAATTTCAAATATCTTCTCCTCCTATATCCCAAATA
>NZ_VSCO01000054.1:0-11887 GCF_047459465.1 Caldicoprobacter sp.
CTTATGGAATAGGAATCGGTAAACAGCATCACCAGCCTGTCGATGCCTATGCCCACGCCACCGGTAGGCGGCATACCTATCTCCAGAGCATGTACGAAGTCCTCATCCATCATATGGGCTTCCTCATCCCCTGCAGCACGCTGCCTGGCCTGCTCCATGAAACGCTCTCTCTGATCAATGGGATCATTTAGCTCCGAAAAAGCGTTAGCGATTTCCCTTGCCACTATATATAGTTCGAAGCGATAGGTCAACCTCGGATCATCCTTCTTTTTCTTCGCCAGCGGCGAAATCTCAATGGGGTAGTCCAGTATAAATGTGGGCTGTATCAGATGTTGTTCCACCTTCTCCTCAAAGAAGGCATTGAGTATGTAGCCCCAGGTATTGCCCTTATTAAGCTCCAGACCTGCTTGCTTTGCCACCTCTCTGGCCTCTTCGTCGGTATTGATCTGCGAAAAATCCACCCCTGCATATTTCTTGACAGCTTCGATCATGGTCATGCGCTGCCATGGAGGCGTGAGATCGATCTCCTGGCCCTGGTAGGTTAGCTTGGTGGTACCCAACACCTCTTTCGCAACGGTAACTATCATATCCTCTGTAAGCTCCATCATGTCCATATAATCGGCATAGGCCCTGTATATCTCTATGGAAGTAAACTCAGGATTGTGCTTGATGGACATCCCTTCATTGCGGAACACGCGCCCCAGCTCATAAACCTTGTCAAAACCGCCGACGATAAGCCGCTTTAAGTGGAGCTCGGTGGCGATGCGGAGATACATATCAATATCGAGAGTATTATGATGAGTAATAAAAGGCCGGGCTGCAGCGCCACCTGCAGTGGTATGGAGGATAGGCGTTTCCACCTCCAAATATCCTCTGCTATCGAGATAGTTTCTAATGCACCGTATGACCTTGGAACGCGTTTCAAAGGTACGGCGTACCTCCGGATTTACGATCAAATCCACATACCTATGCCTGTAACGAAGGTCAGGGTCCTTAAGCCCATGCCATTTTTCAGGGAGAGGGTAAAGCGACTTGGCGAGCAATACCATGTCTTTAGCTCTGACCGAAATCTCTCCCGTCTTTGTCTTAAATACCTCTCCCGTCACCCCTATGATATCGCCCAAGTCAAAGGACTTGAAGTCCTCATACTGCTCCTCGCCCACATCGTTTATGCGAACGAATATCTGTATCTGTCCCGCACTATCCTGAATATGGGCAAAGCTTGCCTTGCCCATCATCCTTTTCGACATGATCCTACCGGCTACCGTTACCTCTTGACCTTCCATGGTATCAAAATGGTCCTTTATTTGCTGCGAATAATGGGTGACGCCAAACCTGGTGATCTCAAAAGGATCTCTGCCCTCCTTGCGGAGCTTGTTCAGCTTCTCTCTCCTGACCAGCAGTATATCGTTTAAATTTTGTTCCTCCAACTGTACTTCCATCCTCGTTTCATCCATCCCGCGTTTCACACCTTCACTTGTGAATTTCCAGTATTTTAAATTTTATAACTCCATCTGGCACGTGCACATCCACCGTTGCCCCCACCGGTTTGCCCAGCAGGGCTTTGCCCACCGGGGATTTATTGGATATCTTGTTCACGCTCGGATCGGCTTCGGTAGACCCCACAATAGTATACTCCACTACGTCATTGGTTTCAACATCCAGTAGCTTTACCGTAACGCCAATGCTTACCACATCGGTAGAGATATCCTCATCATCGATCACTTTGGCGTTTCTAAGCAAGTTCTCTAAAGTGACGATGCGGCCTTCAACAAAGGCCTGCTCATTTTTTGCTTCGTCATACTCCGAATTTTCGCTCAAATCCCCGAAAGCTATGGCCTGTTTGATGCGCTCTGCCACCTCTTTTCGCTTGACAGTCTTCAAATACTTTAACTCTTCCTCCAATTTGGCAACGCCTTCCTGTGTTAATATGGTTTCTTTGTAATCCTCTGCCATAATCGATTCTCCCCTTCATGTAAATTTTCATGGTTATATTAATGATAATATGCGTTTAAAGCATACTTTTAATTCCAAAAAACCTTATACCCATAAGCAATACAATAAGCACTGACATAAATACCATTTGTGCCAGTGCTTGAAAATCTTTCTAAATTTGTAGTGGAATTATCTAAAATTATAAAAAAGCAAAGGTGGTTTGTCAAGAAAATAAAATCAGTCTCTTTTCCTCAAATAGCGAATGCGGAAGGTATCATAGGTCATTGCACCTTCTGGCAATATAAACCCGCGCATCTTTACGGTATTCAGAGCATGGCCGACCCCATCCATTTCCCCTTCCCTAAGGGATAAGGCCTGCAACACTCCCAGGGTCTCCCATGGCAACAGCTCCACATCGGCCACCACTCCATCGGGCAAAGTCGCCCAACCCGACAATATCCATAAAGGCCCTCCATGGCTTTTCAGGGCTCTCATATGCTTTAAATCCATTGCCCCCGCGTATACCACAATGGCAGCGCCGCTTACCAAACCCAAGTCGCACTCATCGGCTATAACCACAAGCTGCTTACCCTTAAGGCATTGGGCGGCATCGGTAGTAACCGGACACGCCAGGCCGGTCTCCTGCAGGATCTCATCGGCCAGCCCATAGAGCTCTTTCTCATCCGTACCCCCCAGCACCATCTGGTTTATGGAAGGCGCCAGCCCTTTCGCAAGCAGCCTGCCACCCCAGCCATCGGCACCCCAAATCCCCACCTCCATGCCAACAACCCGCTCCTTTAGAATCCTCAGCAGATGTTTTATGGAGTCCATAAGTGCCAGGATGCGCATCCGATAAGCCGAATCCACAACAAAACCCTCGCTCAGAGCCTTCATGGCTTCCTCAGGCAAATCATCACAGCAATATGGGATGCATATCACTTCAATGTCCAACTTCTCCAACAGCCTTAAATACTTAAGAAGCCTCCTGCGGCGCCTGCCGGACGAAAATTCATCCCAGTTGATCATAAAATCGGGCAATTGGAGTATGTACCCCACTTGCTGGCCATCCTCTTTGAAAGAGACGGTACCAATTGGCTGAAGGGTCTTGTTAAACCTCCCGCCCTTTAAAATATTCATTAACCTGCCCACAAGTCCCGCATCAGCTCTCGACAGACCATCGGCCTGCCGAAAGGTCATAACGGCAAACTTTCTCACCTTTCGCTCCCCATTCAATTCAAATATTCGACCCTGTGGGTAATGTCAAACTCCCGTATCAGCTTGGCATACATATCGGCGGTGATATCCTCGGGTCTTTTGCCCGAAAGGCTAACAATCAGGGCCTCAATCACATTGGTGCCAAAAGAGCGCCCGTTAAATTCGGGGGTTGAGGTAACCAGCAGCTTCACGCCCCTCTGCTGAAGCATGTGCACATCGCTTGGGGTAACGGTATTGGTCACAATTACTTTCCCCTCCAAGCGTTCCGGAAGGTGGCGCTTTATATATAAAAAATCCCCCGCAATGATATCAGCATCTTGGTAATACTTGTTATACCTAGGCAAAACCTTCTCCTGCTCATGCCCCGTTGGATACAGCCAGTGAAAGGGCAACTGGCAAACGATGGGTATCAAGGCGCTTGCCAGGCGATGTAGATTTTTTAAACTGCGTATCGGTATGGGTAAACCTAAGGCAAACATCACGTCCCCGAATATCATGTCACAGCCCATGCGGGTAAACCCTTCTGCCATGCCGAATCTGTCCATGCCCGACACCAGCAATACCTTTTTGCCCTTCAACTCCAACCCACAATCCCTGTGCAGGAAATTCACCACATCCCTCTCCAGCGTATTTTTAAGCCCCGAACCATCGACGATGGGCGTTTTTCGTGCTGCCCTGGCAAGGGGTAAGGCCGCCCTTATGACATATCTTCGCCCATTACGGCCGTACAGATACAGGTCGATTCCTCCCATGCCAAACACATCGACTTTCCCATCCAGCTCTTCAATGATTCGGACGGCCTTTTTCAAGTCCCCATCGGTCCCTATCCTCTCTATGAGAAAGTCCTGCCCGCAGATGTTGGCGGTAACGCTGTGGTTCCTTGAAGAGGCCCCTATGCTTACGCTAACAATCCTCTTCATGCCATCCTCCTATAAATCATTTTTATTCAACTCATTCCTCGCTAATTACGATTATACCCATTGTGGGGCCCATCAAATATGCTAACAAAAACTTTCGTTTAAAACCGCTTTTACACAGTTCCTTCAAGTTCAAGCAGATACTCCTTTAGCAGCTTATGGATCTGATCTGCTTCCTTCAAAGTGTTGACCACGTTTTTAACCCTGTTTGCATTGGGCAGCCCTTTAATGTACCAACTTATATGCTTCCTCATCTCCCGGACTCCCACTTCCTCTCCCTTGTATTGTATCATCATGTCCAAGTGATGCAAGGCCATTTCTATCTTCTCCCGCGGCGTAGGAGGAGGTAGCAGTTCCCCCGTCTGCAAATAATGGATTATCCTCTTGAAAATCCATGGATTGCCTTGGGCTCCTCGCCCCACCATTACGGCATCGCATCCCGTCTCATCCAGCATGCGCTTTGCATCTTGGGGTGCAAATATGTCACCGTTACCTATGACGGGTATGGATACAGCTCGCTTTACCTCACCGATGATGCCCCAATCGGCAGCACCGGAGTAAAGCTGCTCCCTGGTACGACCATGCACCGTTACAGCAGCTCCCCCCGCCTCTTCAATTGCTTTAGCTATTTCGACGGCGTTGACGCTATTATCATCCCAACCCTTCCTTATCTTGACGGTGACAGGCTTGCAAGAAGCCCCTACCACCGCCTTTACAATTCTATAGACCTTTTCCGGCTGGCGCATGAGCGCGCTTCCGTCTCCGTTTTTCACTATCTTGGGCATAGGGCATCCCATATTTATATCTATCAAATCTATACCCGCCTGGGACAGCTTCGCGGCTATCTCGGCCATTATATCTGGGTCAGAGCCAAAGATCTGCACTCCCACGGGGTGCTCGTCAGGGTGAACCTGTGTAAGCTTCCAGGTCTTTTCATCGCCGTAGTAGAGGCCCTTGGCGCTCACCATTTCGGTATACACCATGCCACAGCCCTGCTGCTTGCACAGCAGGCGAAAGGGCATATCGGTAATTCCAGCCATGGGCGCTAAAAATACGTTGGTAGGAATAAACAAGGACCCTATCTTCATCGCTCTATCCCTCCCGCATGCCGTTTATTAATGCTTTCTGAGCCTCCAGGATTAAACAAAAACAGCCGCGGGCTCTTCCCGCAGCTATCGTCAACCATCTACAATATCCCTTTATCTGGCTGCTTTTACCTCTGTCCACACCCTATCATACTCCTTTATGACGTCCGACAGCGCTTCAAATACCTCGCAGTTTTTCAAATCCTCCTCGGTTGGATAGGCAGCCCTATCGTTGAGAACCTCGGGATCCAACATCTTCTTAGCCTCGGTATGAGGGGTGGAATACCCTATATAGTCGGTATTTCTAAAGGCAATCTCGGGCTCACACATGAAATTGATGAACTGCTCTGCTGCCTTCTTATTCTTAGTGCCCTTTAGAATTACCATGGCATCGACCCACATATTGCTGCCTTCCTTTGGTATTACGAAGTCCAAATCGGGATTTTCCCTCTTGGTATAGACGGCATCGCCTGACCATACAACTGCAAGAGCGGCCTGACCCGATATCATCATATCTTTAACCTCGTCACCCACATAGGACAACACCAGGGGTTTTTGCCTGATAAGCGCTTCCTTTGCCTGCTCCAGTTCATCCATATTCCTGGTATTTAAAGAGTATCCCAGCATCTTGAGGGCTACCCCTATGGAGTCCCTACTGCTGTCCAGCATTAAGATCTGCTTCTTGTACTTTTCGTTCCATAGTATCTTCCAGCTGTCAACGGGCTCATCTACCATCTTCTTGTTGTACAAGATGCCAACAGTACCCCACATGTAGGGAACGGAATACTCGTTGTTGGGGTCATAGGGAAGATTCTTGAATCTCTCATCTATATATTTATAGTTAGGAACGTTACTGAAATCTATCTTCTCAAGCATATCTTCCTTTATCATGCGTTCGATCATATAGTCCGACGGAATGGCCACGTCGTAGTCGGCTCCACCGCCCTTTATCTTTACGTACATCTCCTCGTTGGTGGCAAAGGTCTCGTATATCACGTCTATGTTGTACCTTTTTTCAAATTCTTCAATGACGCCTTCGCCGATATAATCTCCCCAGTTGTACACTTTAAGCTGGGCCTTTGGAGCGCTGCCGCACCCGGCAAAAACGCTTACTACAATTACTGCCATAATAACCAACCCGAAAATTTTAAATGCCTTTTTCATCGCATATCCTCCTTTGGCTTTGGATTATCTTTGCTCACCCTTTTGTTGACTATGAGCAACAACGCCAGCACTGTGACAAACATGATGGTGGACAAGGCGTTTATCTTTGGGTTAATGCCCCTCCTTGCCATGGAATAAACGTATATGGCTATGTTGGATACCCCCGACCCGGTGGTAAAGAAGCTGATGACAAAGTCGTCGATGGATAGAGTAAAGGCCAGCAACAATCCCGTCACTATTCCCGGCATTATCTGCGGAATTATAATCTTCCTCAAGGCATAAAAAGGGGTTGCACCCAGGTCAAGGGCTGCCTCATATATGTGCCTATCAAGCTGCTTGAGCTTGGGCATCACAGAGAGTATCACATAGGGTATATTAAAGGTGATATGGGCAAGCAGCATAGTGAAAAAGCCCAGCCCCATTCCGGTAAAGGACTTGGTAAACACAAAAAGCAGCATGAGCGACACGCCTGTCACGATATCCGGGTTTATAACAGGCAGATACGTCAAATTCATCACTATTGCCTTTTTAATCCTGCCCATCTCGTGTATGCCGATGGCCGCCGCTGTGCCAATAACGGTAGCTATAACGGCAGACAGAACTGCTACGGCCAGGGTGTTATATAGGGCGCGCAATACTTCGGTATCCTTAAACAGCTCGGCGTACCACTTCAATGTAAAGCCTCTCCATCGCCCCATGGACCTGGACTCATTAAAGGAATATACCACCAGCAGGACTATCGGTGCATACAGGAAGAGAAAAATCAGGTAAAGGTATATCCTCTTGATGACACGCCCTACCATATTGCACCCCCCTCATAGTCCTTATCGTATTTGCGCATGATGCCCATGGTTATCAGTATTATAATCGTCAGCACAAAGGATATAGCCGAACCAAAGTGCCAATCGCCTACCACGATAAACTGCTGCTCAATGAGATTGCCTATGAGGATATACTGTCCGCCGCCTAACAGCCTTGAGATTATAAATGTGGTTACCGCCGGCATGAAAACCATGGTGATGCCCGACATGACCCCAGGCATGCTTAAAGGGACAATGATCCTTTTAAGCACGGTAATATAGTCTGCTCCCAGGTCCTGCGCCGCTTCAATGATGCTCTTGTCCATCTTGGTCAAAACCGAATATATGGGGAGTACCATAAAGGGCAAAAAGTTGTACACCATCCCCAGCACCACCGCATAATCGGTATACAAAAGTTGCAAAGAGGGGAGGTGCAAAAAATTCATCACCATATCGATCACGCCATTTTTCCCCAGCAGGTTCATCCAGGCATAGGTCCTCACCAGAAAGTTTATCCACATGGGGATCACAAACAGCAAAGCCAAAATCTTATTCTGACTGTATTCCTTCCCTGAGAGGATCAGAGCTACGGGGTAGCCTATCAAAAGGCATATAACGGTGCATATGAGAGCAAGCAGTATTGAGCGCAGCAGCACTGTGAGGTATATGGGTTCCCATATGCGATTTATGTGTTGAAGGGTAAACCTTATACCCTCCTCGGTAGTAACGGTAAAGGTATAAAACAGCAACAGAAATAGCGGCACCACTATGAAGATAGCCATCCAAACCAGGTAGGGGTACGCGTAATACGTCCTTCTCATTTTACGGCCACCTTCTTCATTATGTGGATGTCCTGGGGAAGTATGCGCAAGCCTATCCTGCTTCCCACAGGCTTCATAAGGGTGCTGTGTATCATCCACTCTATCCCTTCGCTGCGCACTATCATCTCGTAATGCACCCCTTTGAAGGTAACCGATTCCACCTCTCCCTGCAGCATACCCTCTCCTATGGGCACCAGCTTTATATCCTCTGGCCTTATGACCACATCCACTTCCTCGTTGAGCTCAAAGCCTGAGTCAACGCACTCAAACTCACGGCCAGCAAAATACACCAGGTTATCCCTGAGCATCCTGCCCGGGATGATGTTGCTCTCGCCGATGAAATCAGCCACAAACGCATTTTTTGGCTCGTTGTATATCATCTCGGGCGTACCGATCTGCTGTATGGTACCATCCTTCATGACCACGATGGTATCCGACATGGTCAGGGCTTCTTCCTGGTCGTGGGTCACGTACACGAAGGTGATGCCCAGCATCTTTTGAATCCTCTTAAGCTCAATCTGCATGTCTTTCCTGAGCTTCAAATCCAGAGCTCCCAGGGGCTCGTCCAGCAGAAGCACTTCCGGCTCATTGACCAATGCCCTGGCTATCGCCACCCTCTGCTGTTGCCCTCCGCTTAATGAGTCTACCCTCCTCTTCTCAAACCCTTTGAGATTTACCAGCTCCAACACCTCGGCTACCTTTCTCTCTATGGTCTTATTATCCAGCTTCTTTATCTTAAGCCCGAAGGCTATGTTCTCAGCCACATTCATATGCGGAAACAGGGCGTATCTTTGAAACACAGTGTTTACCTTTCTCTTATAGGGAGGTAGGTCGGTTATGTCCTTACCCTCAAAAAACACTGCACCTGAATCGGGCTTCTCGAAGCCCGCAATGATGCGAAGGGTTGTAGTCTTACCGCATCCGCTAGGCCCAAGCAAAGTGAGAAACTCGTTTTTGCGTATATACAAGTTGATGTTCTTTAGCGCCTCTGTTCCATCATAATTTTTAGAAACATTCACTAGCCTTATGATAGGCTCTTCTGTCATATATACCTCCCCCCTCAAACCTTCATAATATTAAAAGCTGGGTGGCGATGATATCCACAGCACAACTGCCTTCGCCTTCCCAGCGTTTTCTATCCTATGAACCTGGTTGGCTTTGAAATAAAAACTCTCTCCTTTTTTCACCCTATATTTATGGTTTCCCAGATAAAGATTTATGCTGCCCGATATCACATAGCCAAATTCCTCCCCATCATGTGGGTTATCTTCACTGGAACTTCCCCCGGGTTCTATCTCCATGAGTATGGGTTCCATGGCGTTCTTCTGGGCGTTGGGCACCAGCCATTTTATGGAGTGCTTGAGCTCCTCGTCCTGCTTTATGAAGACATCGTCCTTTTTGAACACCACCTTCTCGGGCACGGCATCGCTGAAGAAGTCCTTAAGATTTGTGCCGAGGCATTCCAGTATGTCTATCAAAGTTGCAATGGAGGGCGATGTCAGTTCCCTCTCCACCTGAGAGATAAAGCCCTTGGTCAGCTCGCACCTGTCCGCCAGTTCTTCTTGCGTCAAACCCGCCTTAAGCCGCAGTTGTCTGATCTTCTCCCCTATTTTCATAGTCATTTTCTTCTCCCAAAATTGAGTATAAAAAGTTTTTGCAAACTAAACTTTTTGTTTAGTCATTTTAAACCCAGCACACACTTTAACACAGAAAAAAAAATATGTCAATACTATTTTTCATAAATAATATTGACATATATGGAAATTTGTTCTATTTATTTTAACGCCCAGCCACAGCCTTCAAATCAGCATTAAAGCAAACATCATTTGCTCATCATGTACCTTCAAGATTAATTATCTCTCTCCAGTTAAAAGTTTATTTAATTTATCAGAATTTTCACCGCGGCTTTGCAAATTAGAGAGCAGGCCAATGGCCTCATCATTGTACTCAAACTCGCGGCTTACAAATCCCGAACATTTATCGCCATTATGGAATATTATACGGATATGTTCCGTACTTTTTATAAAAAATATTGCTTTTCGTTTGAAAATATGGTATATTTTCTTATACATACCAAAACAATTGTTTAGCACAATTCAAGAGGCAAAAGGATATGGAAAAATACAAAAACAACAAGGGAGGAGTTAGAAGCTATGGAAATTTTACAAGACATACTAGCAGCTTTGAGCGTAATATTAAACGGTTTGCCTCAAGGTCTATTGGCATTATCCTATGGTTTTGCATCGATACCAACTGCCCTGGCTTTCATAGTTGGCGCTGTCGGCAACGCGCTGGTGGGATCTGTCGCTCCCATATCATTCCAAGCCGAAACCATAACAGTAGCTGGAACCATGGGGCAGGACAGGTGTGAACGCTTATCCATGACTTTTTTGGGCGGCTGCATCATGACGTTAATAGGCCTGTTTGGGCTTTTAGAAAGGATCGTGGATTTTGTGGGCCCTGTTATTACCAGCGGCATGATGGCCGGCGTGGGCATCATGCTGGCAAAGGTATCCATAGATATGGCCAGGAAAAACCATATCGTTGGATTCAGCTCAATGATAGTCGGTTTTATCACTTACATTTTCACCAAAAACCTGGTATACACTATCACGGTTTCAGTAGTGGTGTCCAGCGCAATCTCGCTTATGCTTAAGAAAAAGTCGGATATTCAGGTAATTGAAAAAGAAGGATTTGTGCTGCAGAAATTTAAAATCAATCCAACTGTGGTACGCGGTGCTATGGCCATGGTATGCCTCAACATCGGTGCCAACATAGCCTTCGGGAAGATAACTGGACAAATTGCCAAAACCGATGTAAACGTCGATCACCTGTCTGTCATAAGCAGCCTGGCCGATATGGTTTCCTCCATATTCGGAGGTGGCCCTGTGGAGTCGATCATATCTGCAACTGGCAGTGCCCCTCATCCCGTTTGGTCGGGGGTACTCATGATGGCTTTAATGGCCGTTATACTACTGGCGGGACTGTTACCCAAGATAGGGAGATTCATCCCCAGCGAGTCCATTGCAGGATTCCTGTTTGTGCTAGGCGCAATAGTCACCGTACCTACAAACGCTGCAAATGCTTTGGCGGGTGGCGAGATACCCGGCGGGCCCATCGTGGGAGGAGTAACCATGACGGTTACCGCCATCACCGATCCCTTCCTAGGGATGCTTGCAGGCCTTGTACTCAAGCTGCTTGGGTCCATAATAGGGCTGTAAATACAACTAGAATGGGTGAGGAGGTTTTCTTATGGCACAAAAAACTTACACGCTTCAAGTGGCTGGCATCACAAGGGAACTGCCAATTGTGAAGATCAGCGATGACCTGGCCATAGCCAGTTTTGTGATACTGGGCGATACAGAGCTGGTGTGCGCCGCTGCGGCCCAGCTGGTCAAAAAGCTTCCGCCAGTTGATATACTGGTTACGGCAGAAGCCAAAGGGATACCCCTTGTGTTTGAAATGTCCCGGTTGCTTGGAATGAAACGCTATATCGTGGCCAGAAAGAGCGTTAAACCTTATATGGAATCACCCATTGTGGATGAAGTGGTATCGATAACCACACAGAAAAAGCAAATCCTGTGTCTGGACCACAACGATGCCTCCCTGGTAAAGGGCAGGCGCGTGGCCATAATTGACGACGTAATAAGCACAGGAGAGTCGGTACAGACCGTCGAACGGCTGGTCACCAAAGCCGGAGGAATAGTTGTTGCAAAAGCGGCCATCCTGGCCGAGGGAGACGCTGCCCAGCGGGATGATATAATATTTTTAGAAGAGTTGCCTTTGTTTCCACTAAAGTGAAATTTAGGCATCAAAATGGCATCCCTATATGAGGGATGCCAGACTTTGTTTGTCCAGTATGACGATTTTTCTTCGCCCCTCCAGCTTTATCCAGCCCATCTTCTGGAAGTATGACAGCTTTCTGCTGAGCGTCTCGGGAGACATGCCGG
>NZ_VSCO01000202.1:0-2443 GCF_047459465.1 Caldicoprobacter sp.
AGGCTAGCCTGCAAAAGGTAAACGCGAGGATACTGGGGGTCGTATTAAACGGGGCACCTGTAGACAGGGGGGGCGGCTATTATTATTACTATTACTACTATTACGACGAACAGGGTAGGAAGAAAAAACGCCGCAGCTCTGCCGTGCAGCAATCCGTTTCGGTAGATGGGATCCCGTCTTTCAAAAGCGAGGGTATAGATCTGTAATGCTGGACCTCCATTGCCATATACTGCCCGAGGTGGATGATGGCGCCGGTTCCATAGGTGAGGCCCTTTCCATGGCGACCATGGCTGTCAGGGAAGGGATAGACGCCGTGGTGGCCACTCCCCACTGCTTGGATGCAAGGAACATCGATGCTTTTGTACAGGGAGTGGAGCGCCAGAGGCAGCAGTTACAGGCTGTGCTGGATGCCCGGCAGATGGACCTGGATATCTTTTTGGGCGCAGAGGTGTTTATGGATCCAGCCTTCCTAAAGGTGGGAGGGCTTGAAAGGCTAACTATAAACTCCACCCGATATATTCTAGTGGAGCTTCCCATGGGGGAGGTGCCGCTGTACGCCGAGGACTTTATATACAGGCTCAGGCTAAAGGGTTTCATACCCATAATTGCCCATCCCGAGAGAAACCTTGCCATCATGCGGGACCCCAATGTGCTCTATCGTTTGGTGGATTTGGGATGCCTGTGTCAGATTACCACCGGCAGCATAACCGGCCTTTTTGGTAAGCAGGTGAAGCGATGTGCGCGGATACTGCTGACCCACGGCATGGGGCACGTGCTGGGCACCGACGCCCATTCGGAGGGCACAAGGGGACCTTACATGAAAAAGGCGGTTGAGCAGCTAAAGGCCTGGTTGAATGAAGAAGAGGTGAGAGATATAGTAAATATTTTGCCTTACAAGATATTGGGAGGAGAGGTTGTTTCTGTAACCCCCCCTCGGAGATATAAGGCCGGCATGAAATTCTGGTTTTGGGGCTAGTTTTCATGTATTTGGAACATAAGTATTGTGGTTTCAGACGGCCTCTTTTTGAAGGACATCCATAAACATCTTTGCCATAATAATAGAGGGAGATTGTTCAATGGGGGATTGTTCTGAAATGGTTGATGAAGCGGACAAGAAATGGTACGCAATCTTCGTCGAAACCGGACACGAGGAAGATTTCGAACGATTGTTCAAAGTTTTATACCCCGAGGAGGGCATCGAAATCTTGATCCCCAAAAGGAAGCTTATAGAGAGAAGGCAGGGGAAAACTCATGAAGTTGTAAGGAAGCTGTTTCCCGGATACGTGCTGGTAAACGCGGTCATGGATGCCGGGGTTTATTATAAGCTATCGAAATTGCCCAGGGTGTACGGGGTGCTGAAGGATGAGCGAGAGCCCGTACCTATCAGGGATGAGGAAATGGCGGTGATACTTGCCCTCACCTGTCAAGGGGATACCATAGAATTTTCTGAATTGTATAAGGAAGGGGAGCGCATTGTAGTTGTGAGCGGTCCTTTAAAGGGCCTGGAAGGGATAATAGAAAAGGTGGATGCTCGAAAGAAAAGGGTGAAAATACGAATTCAGTTTTTGGGGCAGGAGAAGCGCGTGGACTTGGGCGCTTACCTGATTGACAAGTACAGCGGGCAATAAGCCCGTTTTTTTAATGTTCCTAACGGCTATATGATGCTGCCTGAAGCCTTTTTGCAAATTAATTACATTGACACGTTTTTGTTGATAATGTAAAATCTAAATGGGCTATGTGGACGAAATCCGTAAGAGGTTTTGTTGTGTCTGCTCAAAGTGTGGCGTAAGGAAGGTTATAAGTAAACTTTATAAATTTTATTGAACGCTTTGATGGGGATGATAAGATGCTAAATCTGGAGGCTTTCATCACCGCTTTTTTAATTTCGTTGATAGGAATACCACCCATTATTTGGTTTGCCAATAAAAATGGGATAGTAGATAAACCTAACAGCAGAAAAGTTCACAATAAGCCTGTTCCTTTGTTGGGAGGAACGGTAATTTTTATTGCGTTTGCAGTGCCTTTCGTGGTTTTTGTTGGATTAAATCTGAAGGCTATAAGCATCATTTTTTGTTCTGTAATCCTTGTCATTTTAGGGCTGCTTGACGATATTTATGACATTGAAGCTAAAAAAAAGCTGGTTGTACAGATATGCTGGTCGATAATTGCTGTGGCTTCAGGTGTAAAGGTTAATATAGGGGAATATATAACCGAAAATGCGACTATGGCATTTTTGGTCGATGGCATTATAAGCATTTGCTGGATTATAGGAATAATCAATGCGGTGAACCTTATAGATGGTTTGGATGGATTGGCCGGGGGAGTTTCCATCATTGCCTCTATTGCCTTTGTGTTTATTTTGAAAGGCAAGAGCTCGAATAGCATGGGGTATATAATGGCATTGTCCCTTGCGGGATCAGTCCTGGGCTACCTCTTTTATAAT
>NZ_VSCO01000055.1:0-11764 GCF_047459465.1 Caldicoprobacter sp.
ACTGCGGCTGCCCAACAAATTGATGGCAGGGGTAGAAATGCCCTTCAGGCGATACTGCAAGGTATTCAAAGCCTGCGCCGCAGGCCACAAGCCGCCTTTGAATGCAGGGCCCACCATAAAGGTTGATGTTAAAATGGTAAAACTTAAGCTTGTTCCCGGCCTTTATATAGTCCAGTATCCTTTTGGCCAACCTTTCATACTGGTCAAGGATGATAGGTATGTGCTCGTCGGTAATGTGAAATGGCTGACCGCCGCCAACCACCGGTTCAATGGATATCTCTTCGAAGCCCAACTCTGCTATATGGAAGACATCCTCGGAAAAATCCAAATTTCTATTGGTAAAGGTCCCGCGGATGTAATAGCTCTTATTGCCCCTTCTGCTTACCAAATTCCTGGCAGCATCCACAATTTCGTCATAGCTTCCCTTTCCATTTCTGTAATACCTCATGGCATCGTGGATGTTCTTCCTGCCATCCAGGCTTATAACCACGTTGTCCATGTATTCATTGATGTAATCGATCTTTTCTTCATCAAGCAGAGTGCCATTGGTGGTTATGGTAAAATAAAACTTCTTGTTGTAGCGCTTTTCCAGCTCTTTGCCGTAATCTACAGCTCTTTTTATCACTTCAAAGTTGATCAGCGGTTCACCGCCAAAAAAGTCCACCTCTATATTCTTTCTGTCTCCGGAATTTTGAGCAAGGTATTCCAGAGCCTTAAATGCCACCTCTTCAGGCATTAGCCTCCTTTCGGAGCAGTAACTCCCCTTAGAGGCAAAGCAATACTCACAGGTTAGATTGCAGTCATGGGCTACATGAAGGCACAGCGCTTTCAATCCGCTCTTATTTTCAATTTGCTGCATGAGAAGGGGTTGGTCCAAATCGGGGCTGTATAGCATCCCCTGTTCGATCAGCTGCTCAATCTCATGACAAGCTTCTTTAACCTCCTCAACGCCAAATTTTTCTCCAAACATCTGGATTGCCTTATCCGCCGAAAAATCATACGGAAACGCCTTAAGGATTTCATATGTAATTCTGTCAAGGCTGTGTATGCTTCCAGTATTGACGTCTACGGCAATGTAAAATCCATTCATTTCAAAAGCATGTACCATTAGCTTCCCTCCACATTTAGAAACATTGCCCGCTTTATTTCCTTCCTATAAAGAGAAATTAGCATCTACCGTTAGGCAATTATCAGTTAAATGATATCATCAAATACGAATCTTGTCTATCCACAATAAAAAAGAGGAGAACATCTCGTATTAAAATGCTCCCCTCCATATCTCTTGTCTTGACAGCAGTACCGCATTTAAATCCGTCAGTACATCTTTCCCAGCATTGCTGCACCTACTATGCCCGCATCGTTGCCTAGCTGCGCGGCAACTATCCTGGTCTGAGGTACCCCCTCAACGGTATACACCCTTTCCATCACCAACTTCCTGAGGGGCGCCAGCAGATATTCTCCTTCTTTGGAAATTCCCCCGCCTATGGCTATGATCTCGGGTTGGAATATATTTATCACGTTGGCTAGGCCCTCGGCAAGGTATTTTATATACTCTTCGACAATCTGCAATCCAACCCTGTCCCCCTGCTTTGCAGCATCAAAAGGGACTTTAGCATTTATCCTTGACAGATCCCCATCAACGAGCTTATTTATCAAGGAATCAGGATTGGCAGCGGCTGCTCTTTTCGTTTGGCGTATCAAAGCAGTGGCCGATGCATAGGCCTCCCAGCATCCCCTTCTCCCGCAGGTACACGGCTCACCATCTACCACAATCACCATGTGTCCCATCTCGGCAGCGGCATTGTTAAACCCATTGTAAACCTTGCCATCTATTACAACGCCGCTACCCACACCCGTACCCAGCGTAATGGTCACTGAATGCCTGGCGCCTTTGCAAGCCCCCGCCACGCTTTCGGCAAGAGCTGCCACATTGGCATCGTTATCAAGGTAGACAGGAAGATCTATGTACTTCTGCATTTCGGCCCGCATAGGAACGTTTCTGAATTTAAGATTGTTGGCATAAACCAGTATACCTTCCCGAGTGTTGGGCGTCCCCGGACTCCCTATGCCTATAGATTTTACCTCCTTCAAAGAAACGCCCGAGTCCTCAATCACTTTCAGCGAAAGCATGGCCATATCCTTAATGATTTCAGGGTATTCCCTCTCGCTTAAAGTGGGAACGCTGTCTTTGTGGATGATTTTCCCCTCTTCATCCACCAGTCCCACGGCTATATTGGTCCCTCCCAAATCAATGCCTATATAATACACAGCTAATTTAATACCTCCCCAGACATAGCTTCATAGTAAAATAATACAACACCTTTTAGATAAAGACAATACAAAACTATTTACGGCTGTGACAAGCTACGCCATTGCAACCTGCCATTTGGCTGCTCCTGATACTTACGTATGCATTTCCAATTGACAGGTTATACTACAAGAAGGGTGATGTGGATATGTTTAGAAAAATAAAAAGGCGTTTGAGAGTGGGAAGCCAGCAAGACAACATTGATACAATATATACGGGCATAGATGAGCCTCTGCCGCGGAATATCGAAAGAGTAAAAGAAAGGCTTAATGAGATTTTTTCCGAATGCAGCGATTATATCCAAAGGGAGATAGTGTGCGGGGAGGATGGTAGCGTTCGAATACTGGTCTCATATATTGAAGGATTTGTAGATAAAAAAATACTAAATCAGGATGTAGTTCGTCCCATACTTGACTATTTCTCGAGTGCAGAAAGGCAGGACAAAGCAAAACGTGTATATCAACTTATAAAAGAATGCATTATAAGCAATAATGAAGTTAGAGAAGTTGAAAGCCTGCAGCAGGCGGTATACAAAATCGTATCAGGTGATGCGGTGCTTTTTGTGGATGGAAGCAAAAGTGCGCTGGTTGTGGGGGTTAAAGCCCCACAGGGCAGGCAGGTTGAGGAACCCGACACGGAGGTTTCCATAAGGGGCCCAAGGGAAGGCTTTGTTGAAAATCTTGCTACAAATATGGTCCTCATTCGCAAAAGGATTAAAACCCCCAACCTGAAATTCGAGATGATGCAGCTAGGCATTCAGACCAAAACCGATGTCTGCATATGCTACATCAAGGGAATTGCAAATGAAGAAATCGTCAAGGAAGTACGAAAGAGGGTTAAAAAGATTAGAGGTGACGCCATCCTCGATACGGGGTATATAGAACAGTACATAACCGACAACCGGCTAACCCTTTTCCCCGTTGTGGGAAACAGCGAAAAATGCGACAAGCTGGTAGCAAAGCTGCTTGAAGGCAGGGTGGCAATACTGTGCGATGGCACTCCCTATGTCATTACAGTACCTCATCTTTTTATAGAATCTATCCAGACGTCAGATGATTACTACGACCATGCTTTTTTTGCGTCATTCATGAGAGTGCTGCGGTTCCTTGCACTGCTTATATCCAATTTACTGCCAGCGATGTACGTAGCACTGGTCAGCTTCCACCACACAGTAATACCCTTTAAACTTATAATTACGCTGGCTGCTTCACGGCAGGGAATTCCCTTTTCGCCTTTTGTAGAGGCTATATTGATGATAACGGCTTTTGAGCTCTTGCGCGAGGCCGGAGTGCGCATGCCCAGGCCGATAGGGCAAGCGCTCAGCATAGTAGGGGCTATCGTGCTGGGCGAGGCATCGGTTAATGCAGGAATTGCCAGCAACCTTATGGTGATCATTGTTGCCATAACCGCCATATGCAGCTTCGTTGTTCCACCGCTCATTAGAGCCACCATGCTGCTGCGCTTTGCTTTTTTAATAGCCGCCAATTTTTTAGGTTTCCTGGGAATATCTTTAGTGGCAGTAACTGTTATCATACACCTGTGCAGGCTGCGCTCCTTCGGCATCCCCTATATGGCACCCTTTTCTCCGCTTACAGCTACCGATCTTAAGGATTCGCTCATTATGGTGCCAATATGGGCAATGATAACCCGGCCAAAGATACTGTTTCAGGAGGATACAAGAGGTACTGTAGGAATAAAGCGCCAGGAGGTGGACAAAATAAGTGAAGATTAAAAAACTGGCGATTGTACTCATGCTGTCCGTACTGCTGACCGGATGCTGGGACAACGTGGATTTAGCAGATATCAACATAGTAACTGCTATGGGAATAGACAAAGCCGAAGATGGAAAAGTCATTGTAACCGTGCAGGTGGTGGAGCCGGCCGCCTTGCAATCGACATCTTCAGGCCAAGGGGGAGGAGGATCAGCGCAGCCCAAACCGGTATTTGTTGAGTCTTATAAAGGTGAAACCATTTCCGATGCCTTAATAAGCATGAAGTCAATAGTAGATAAAAGGCTGTTTTTAAGCACAAACCAGGTTTTAATCTTAGGAGAGAGGTTTTGCAAAGATGGTATCAATGAAGCACTGGACTTTCTCCACAGGGATTATCAATCAGAGTATCTAACAGATGTACTGGTGGCAAAGGATGTAACTCCTGAACAAATTTTGAAAGTACAGCCTGACATGGAGGCTATTCCAGCAATGTACATAAAGGGGACAATAGAAAACACGGCTATAAGGGCAAAGGTAAAGCGGACAATGTTAATAAATTTGTTTAAGGACATAAAAAACAAATGCAGGCAGGTTACCATTGGTCAAATAACGAAGGTGAACGAAAAAACAGTTAAAACAGAAGGCACAGCCGTCTTCAGGGATGGGAAACTGGTTGGATGGCTGGACCAATACCAAACAAGGGGATATTTGTTTGCAACAGATAAAGTAAAAAGCACCATTGTCAATATTCCGGTAACCAATGGCAAGATGTCCATAGAGGTATCAAATTCGAGCGGAAAACTAGATGTAGAATTCAAAAATGGTGAACCAGCTAAACTGTCTATTCAAGTTAGCCTAGAAGGAAATATAGCAGAATACACAGGAAAAGAAACGCTTGATACTCCCGGGGATATATATAAATTAGAAAAAATTTTAAGCCAAGAGGTTAAGAAAGAAATCGTTATGGCGCTGAATAAAGCACAAAAGGATTACTCTAGTGACATATTTGGGTTCGGCACAGTAGTGCACAAATATCATCCACATTACTGGGAAAAGGTAATGGACGAGTGGAACGATATCTTCAGCAGGCTGCCAGCTGATATCAAGGTGGAGGCAAAAATAAGGCGTGCGGGACTCATAAAAAGTCCAATGATGAAAGATGAATAGCAACATCCTAATAATATTAATAATTTTTACTATTCTGGGATTGTATGACTTTCGGCGATTTATAAGAAAAAAAGAACCAGCAAAAGTGTTTATTGTTAATATTATCATTATGGCATTAAGCCTTGCCATAGGATTGTTTTTGGCGATAGGAAAAAGGCCTACCAACCCTTCACAATGGATAGAGCGGATATTAAAAATGACGGGGGTGATAAAGTAATGGAAAAAGCCAGAATATCCAGCTTACAATTATTTCTACTCATAACAGGTTTTCTATTTGGAAGCACGCTGATTTTAAATCCAGCAACGGGTGCAAAAAACGATGGGTGGATGGCCATACTTATAGGCGGAGCAGTTGGTACACTGCTGCTCGCAGTATATGCCTCAATCGCGTTATTAAATCCCTCGAAGACACTGGTGGAAATTTTGAGAGATCGATTTGGAAAGGTTATAGGGAATATAATTGCAATACTATATATATGGTACTTTATACATTTGGCTTCTCTGGTGTTTAGAAACTTTGGTTCGTTCATGCTAACAACCACATATCCCAAAACACCCTTGGAGGTTATCATCGCTGTTTTTGCCCTTGTAGTTATGTACGCTGTAAACAGCGGCGTAGAGGTCATAGGAAGGGCAAGCGAAATCTTGGTGCCGTTTGTGCCAGTTATAGTCGTTATTATCAGCTTGGGGATTCTAACCGTCCACGATTTTACCGCATTTCTTCCTGTGCTAGAAAACGGGATAAGCCCTGTAATAAAAGCAAGTTTAAACTTGCTTACCTTTCCATTTGGGGAGACCATCGTATTTCTGATGATATTTCCACATTTAAACAAGAGAGAGAATCTGAAAAAAGTTTCGACTTTATCGGCATTATCGGCCACTGGGCTGTTTCTCTTTATTTTTTTCAGGGATATAACTGTACTTGGAAGCCACCTTATATATCAAGCGACCTTTGTACCTCACCTGACTTCTGTGCTCATTCCAGGTATAAACCTAGAGCCGCTTTTTAATGTAAACCTGATAATAGGTGGAAGTATAAAGGTTGTGATTTGCATGTACGCTGCTGTAAACGGTTTGAATCAGCTCATTGGAGCCAACGACTACAGGAAATTCACCACAGCGGTGGCCACGTTTTGCGTTGTGCTTTCTATATGGGTGTATGAAAATATATTCGAAATGTTTGATTGGGCTGAAAATATATGGCTCTACTATTCCATACCGTTCCAGATAGTCATCCCTTTGATGCTGTTGTTTTTATCTTTAATCAAAAAAGGCAACCCGGCTCACGAGAAATCAATTGAATAGTGAATCCATCATCCTCTTTATTCTGCTTTTTCTTGCTTCGGTTTCAGCGTAATCTACTTTAATGTCATCTTCTTTATCTCCCATGATTATGAGTACAGTTCCTTCCTTTGCATCCTCGGGCAGCCTTGATTTCTCAATATTAATCATTTTCCTGTCTTCATCTTCGCAAACCGCAAAATCGCCTTCAAATCTGTCAATTATAACTTTCTTCATTGCCAAAGCCCTCCTTATGGATTGAGCATTTCAATTGCCTTTCCATCGCTGGTTGCGATTATGGTGCCCGATTCATCGGTCCTGTATATCTTGGCACCTGCCTGCCTGAGCCTCTGTAGCGTTTCAGGTGCCGGATGCCCGTAATCATTATCCTCTCCAACCGATATCACTGCTATTTTAGGCTGCACGGCTTCCAAAAATTTCATCGAAGTAGAATACTTGCTTCCATGATGTGCCACTTTTAGCAGGTCCGTCCTTAAATCATACCCTTTTTCAAGCATTTCATTCTCTGACTCAAAGCCGGCATCCCCTGTAAACAAGAATGATGTGGCGCCGTACTGCAACTTTATAACCACGGAATAATCATTGGTGTCTTCATAAGCTTCGCTGTTAGGGGCAAGTATAGTAAACTTGGCTTCCCCAAGTGAATATTCTGTACCGGGCACCGCAGGAGTAATCTTTAGCCCCTTGTTTGAAATTGCTTCCAGCACATCTTCGAAGGTTTTTGTGGTGCTCTCTGCCCTGGGCATTATTATGTTTTTCACCTCAAAACCGTTTATAACGGCATCCATCCCACCGATGTGGTCTTCATGGGGATGGGTAGCAATGACATAATCCAGCGTTGTTATTCCTCTCCCTTTTATGTAATCAACAACTAGCTGGCTGTCCTCGTTGTTCCCAGCGTCTATCAGCATTGCGGCATCTTTGATGGTTACCAAAATGCAGTCGGCCTGCCCAACATCGATAAAATGTACCGCCAGGTCATGCGAGATAGCTTGGCTATCTTCAGCAACAATTTCCCTTTCAGGCCCTTCGACTATTTTTTCGCCGGATAGCCTGGCTATCACAAACACCAAAAACAGTATGAAGATGTACATTACTCTTATCCAAGTTGCAGTAACCTTAGATTTCCTTGGCATCAAACAACATCCTCTCCCTTACTCTATTTTCCTCTTGGCCACATCGACTCTCCTTAAACCCAAATATATTCTAGCATATTTTATATGACTTTTTCTGTGATTCGCCAAAAATTTATCGCGGTACGTAGAACTTCCTTGATTTTAGAAAGGCAATGTGCTATTATAAGTGACAAGTAGTATGGTAGCACGGTAGGGAAAGAGAATACGTTCATGCTTTCCCTCCGTCAATACAAAAAAGGAGGGATTTTTTGTGCCAAAAAAAGCTTTTGCTTTCCTTTTAACTATAATGCTCCTATCGACCATCTTTACGGCATGTAGCACGACCACATCTTCAAACAAAATAATAAAAATAGGTATATCCCAGCTGGTGGAGCACCCTGCCTTGGATAGCGCCCGCGAAGGCTTTATCGAAGCTCTCAAGGAAGCCGGCTATGAGGATGGCAAGAACATCAAAATCGACTTTCAAAATGCGCAGAACGATATAACCAATGCACAGACCATAGCCCGTAAATTCGTCGATGAAAAAGTGGATATGATACTTGCCATAGCTACATCCGCGGCACAGGCGGCGGCCAACGTAACCAAGGATATACCTATATTGATTACGGCAGTGACAGATCCGGTATCAGCGGGCTTGGCTGAAAGCCTTGAAAAACCCGGTGGCAATGTAACCGGAACAACCGATATGAACCCTGTGGCCGAGCAGATTAAATTGATAAAGGACCTGGTACCAAATGCCAAAAAAGTCGGTATATTATACAATGCCGGTGAAATAAATTCAAAGATCCAGGTGGACATAGCAAAACAGGCTGCTGCAGAGTATGGTTTGACTATAGTAGAAGCAACAGTAACCAACAGCAACGAAGTCAGCCAGGCCACTCAATCGCTGATGGGAAGAGTGGATGCCATTTACGTTCCCACTGACAACACTATAGTCTCCTCCATAGGAGCGGTTATAAAGGTTGCAAATGATCACAAAATACCGGTCATAGGCTCCGAACGAGGCCAGGTAGAAGCAGGGGCCGTTGCTACAAAAGGTATAGATTATAAAGAGCTGGGCAAACAAACCGGCCGAATAGCCGTAGAGATTATAAAAGGCAAAAAACCCCAGGATATACCTATAGAAGGGGCTAAAACTGTCACTCTTATAATTAACCAAAAAGCGGCTGAAACCATTGGCCTGACCATACCCAAGGATATACTGGATAATGCCAACGAGGTTATAAAATGATTACGAGGTGGTTTGATTGTTTGGTCTGATTACAGCCCTGGAACAAGGGCTTGTTTTTGGCATAATGGCGCTGGGAGTCTATATTACGTTTAAAGTACTTGACTTCCCTGATCTAACGGTAGATGGGAGCTTTCCGCTTGGCGCGGCGGTGGCTTCCATCATGATTTTTAATGGCGGCAATCCTTTTTTAGCGCTGTTTTTGGCTGCAGCAGCCGGCATGGCTGCTGGCTGCATTACAGGCTTACTTAACACGCGGGGAAAGATAACCGGACTGCTTTCTGGTATACTGACCATGACAGCGCTTTATTCCATAAACCTGCGCATCATGGGCCGGGCAAATGTCACGCTCCTGAACGCCAGGACCATATTTACGTATATCGAAGAATGGGGAGTGCCGCACAGATGGGTATTTCTGGCATTGTTTATAATTACGGCATTTCTGATAAAGGTTTTGCTGGATTGCTTTTTGAAGACCCAGATCGGTTTTGCCTTGAGGGCAACGGGCGATAACCCTGAAATGGCTCGAGCCAACGGAATAAACACCGATACCATGAAAATACTCGGCTTATCCCTATCAAATGGGTTGATAGCGCTGTCAGGTGCACTTGTAGCACAATATCAGGGGTTTGCCGATATAGGTATGGGTATAGGCACCATTGTTGCCGGTTTGGCTTCGGTAATCATAGGTGAGATGATGCTAGGAGAAAGAAGCATTTGTATGGCGACTTTTGCCACCTTGATGGGATCTTTTATCTACAGATTGAGCATCGGCATTGCATTGAGGCTAGGCTTTGCAGCAACCGATTTAAAGCTGCTCACCACAGTACTGGTGATAATAGCCCTCAGCACGCCAAAGATCAGGAATTTGCTCTGAAGTACCTCATCAACTGTCTCCAATTGAAGCTGGAACCGTGATGTTTTGCTTTGTACGGGTTTTAATGGGAAGGAGGTTATCATGCTAGAGCTTAAAGGGGTAACGAAAATCTTCAACGCGGGTACTGTTAACGAGAATGTAGTGCTGCGCGATATTAACCTCAAAGTTGATGAAGGCGATTTTATTTCTATAATCGGCAGCAACGGCGCAGGAAAATCCACTCTTTTGAACGTCATAGCAGGCGTATACCCAGTTGATAAGGGAACCATATTGCTGGATGGAAGGGATATCACCAGGGTACCCGAACATGAAAGAGCCAGGTTTATAGGCAGAGTTTTCCAGGACCCCATGAAGGGTACCGCTCCATCCATGACGATAGAGGAGAATTTAGCCATCGCCTACTGTCGAAGTTCGCGCCGCACTTTACAATGGGGCCTTAACAATAAACTCAGGGAAGAATTCAGGCAGAAATTGGCCGAAACCGGCTTGGGTTTAGAAAACCGTTTGAATTATAAGGTAAAATTGCTTTCAGGAGGGCAGCGGCAGGCCCTGACCTTAATTATTGCCACCATGGTCAAGCCCAAGCTGCTTCTTTTGGATGAGCATACTGCTGCACTGGATCCGTCCACTGCCCGCCTGATAAACAACCTGACCGAAAAAATCGTCCTCCAGAAAGGTATAACCACGCTCATGATCACACATAACATGGAGCATGCCATTAAAATGGGTAACCGACTTATAATGATGGATAAAGGGCAAATTGTACTGGATATAAAAGGTTCGGATAAATCGTCGCTCACCGTAAATGAACTGGTGGGTATGTTTGAACAGGCTGCCCAGAGGAAATTCGATGAAGACAGGATCATGCTGAGGGCAAGCAGCTAATTTAAAAAATAAATAAGTTTTTCTAATATTATCCCCTACAAATATATGCCGCATATATATGAAATAAGCAGCAAAGAGCGCACATAAATTTTGTAGCGGCCTCTGCAATACTTTTTTCCCCGTTTTTCAGGCTATTTACTTTTATTAAATTTTTAAAACTTTACTCGCAATCAATATAATATCCGTCAGCTAATGCGTGTCAAAACACCTCCGTCCATCTCATAAACGGTATCGCACAGCGCCTCTATGTCCTCGGCATAATGTGATGACAATATAATGGTAGCTCCTTCCCTATTTAATTCCTTGAGCACCTCGCGGATTTCTAAAACGCCCTGCTTATCAAGGCCGTTCATCGGCTCATCCAGAATTAGCAGCTTTGGCCTCTCCATTATGGCCTGTGCAATTCCTAGCCGGTGCCTCATTCCCAAAGAGTATTTGCTGACATGCTTTTTGAGGTTGGGATCAAGCCCCACGCGCTCAAGAGCTTCACGAATCTCTGCATCCGATATCTTCCGCCGTATGGATGCCAGCAGCTTAAGGTTTTTGTATCCGCTTAGTGAGCCGATAAAGCCTGGGTCTTCAACAATGATGCCGATCTCTTGAGCTGCTCCTGGCCTCACGGGACGACCGTCTATCAAAATGCTGCCGGAAGTTAATTGCATAAACCCGCAGATGCATTTGAAAAGCACGGTCTTCCCCGAACCGTTGCGCCCGATTATCCCGTGGATCTTGCCGGTTTCAAATTTGACCGTCACATGATTCAGCGCCACCGTCTCTTTAAACTTTTTTACAGCATCCAAAACCTCTACCATATACTCCGCCACATCAAGCCCCCCATTCCTGTATATTTATATCTTTTTTACAAAACACTATTACCGAAACTATGCTCATAAATAATATCGCTCCCAGCAGACAGAACACCGCATAAGTCGGCGAAGGAATCTCACCTGTATACTTCCAGTTCAGATAGTTCATGCTGGCCCAGCTATACGGTGAAAAATAATAGATTTTAGGACCAAAGTTTAGAGTACCGGCATAGATTGAAAAATATGACATGAATATAAAGGCGCCGCTTGCTACCAACCCGCTCATCTTACCGATCACGATATTAAAGCAGAATATAAGCACACCAATGAATACCGATACAAG
>NZ_VSCO01000203.1:0-2404 GCF_047459465.1 Caldicoprobacter sp.
TCAAAGGATTTCAATTTTTTACCTTGTGGCCTTAGTTGTGGCCCTGCGCTCATGTTGATTTTTTAACAGGGGTATGCTATACTTAGATTTATTGCAAAAAAAGAAAATCGGTTTAACCAGTATCTTTCGCTTAAGGAGGAGAACAAATGAAAAGGAGGCTGTTTACATCGGAATCTGTCACTGAGGGGCATCCCGATAAGATATGCGACATGATTTCTGATGCTGTGCTGGATGCTATTTTGGCCAAGGACCCCTATGCCAGGGTGGCCTGTGAGACCGCTGTGACCACTGGCCTGGTATTGGTCATGGGAGAGATTACCACTGAGTGTTATGTGGACATACCAAGCATTGTACGCGAGACGGTTCGCGAGATAGGATATACAAGGGCGAAATACGGCTTTGATGCTGATACCTGCGCTGTCATAACCTCCATAGATGAGCAGTCTCCTGATATCGCAATTGGGGTGAACAGAGCCCTTGAGGCAAGAATGCACGAGATGGAGGACGACATAGAGGCCATCGGGGCGGGCGATCAAGGGATGATGTTTGGCTTTGCCTGCAACGAGACCCCCGAGCTCATGCCATTGCCCATTTCGCTGGCCCATAAGATCACCAGGAGATTGGCCGAGGTGCGCAAGAATGGCACGCTGGAATACTTAAGGCCTGATGGGAAATCCCAGGTTACTGTTGAATATGAGGGAGACAAGCCGGTGCGCGTACATACCGTCGTCGTTTCAGCCCAGCACAGCCCGGATGTTGACCATTCTACCATCGAAAGGGACGTGATCGAAAAGGTCATAAAGGCCGTTATCCCTCCCGAGTTTCTGGATGACAAAACCCGTTATCTGATCAACCCAACCGGCCGCTTCGTGGTAGGTGGACCTCAGGGTGATTCGGGGCTTACCGGCCGAAAGATCATAGTGGACACCTATGGTGGATACGCACGCCACGGCGGCGGTGCCTTTTCGGGCAAGGACCCCACTAAAGTGGATCGCTCGGCCAGCTACGCGGCCCGGTATGTAGCCAAAAACATTGTTGCAGCAGGGTTGGCTGATAAGTGCGAGGTGGCAGTAGCCTATGCCATAGGCGTGGCCAGGCCGGTATCCGTAAGCGTCGATACCTTTGGTACGGCAAAGGTACCGGAGGAGCTTATCCTGGAGCTCATTCACAAGAATTTTGACCTAAGGCCCGGTGCCATCATAAGGGACCTCGACTTGAGGAGGCCCATATATAAACAGACGGCGGCTTATGGGCATTTCGGGCGCACCGATTTGGATCTGCCATGGGAGAGAACCGATAAGGCTCAGACGTTGAGGGAGCAGGCCTTCGGTAAGTAATTGAGCCGCCCCGTTTATATAGAATATTAAGCGTAAGTAATCTGGAACGTATATGTAAGCGAGTACACATGCCCCAGTCCCAAAAAGGACTGGGGTTTTTTATTTATAAGGCATATGTCTCACCTCTTGAGGCGCAGCGGCATAGTATGGAATGGTGTAGATGGATTAATTCTGCGCTGCAGAGGGGGAGTATTCATGTATATAGATATATATCTTGCCATCGTACTGTGGGTATTTGCCATATTTGGGTTTATATGCTTTGTAGCGCTGGTGCTC
This sequence comes from Caldicoprobacter sp., assembly GCF_047459465.1. NCBI lineage: Bacteria > Bacillati > Bacillota > Clostridia > Caldicoprobacterales > Caldicoprobacteraceae > Caldicoprobacter > Caldicoprobacter sp. Next base: position 1,614 of record NZ_VSCO01000203.1, read on the forward strand.
CGGGATATATCATCGGCTTTGGGCAATAAGAAAGGGGTTTTTAATGTGATCATAACGGCGCGCAATCAGGAGGATGTCATAGAGGGCATTGTAAGGGGATTTATTCTTAAAACGGCGGTGGATGGAAATGAGGATTCGTTGGTCAACATCGTGCTGGTGGATGTGGACTCATGGGACGATACGCCTAGGATAATGGAACGCCTTGCCTGGCAGTATCCTTCCATAAGATTTTTAAAGCCGGGGGAACTGTGCGGTTATTTGACCAAATTGATGCAGGATTTTAAATGATGCATGACTCCAAAATATAGGGTTGCATTTTAATATACCGGGTAAAGGGGCAGGCTGCCATCAAGCCGGGGAAATCATTTCCCGGCTTTTTTCATGCCCTCCCAATCCAGGCTATCATGTAATACGAGCTGTGCAGCTTAAAAAATGGTGCAGGGCCGGCCCTCGATGGATGGGAGGGCGTATCGCCTTGGAATACCTATTTAAAGAGCTGGTAGAGAGGGCAAAAGAAGGCGAGGCTACTGCTGCCCAGCAACTCATTGACAAGCTATATCCCCTTATCCATTGTGCCATGCGTCGGTGTGGGACGTGGCTTGACAGGGAGGACCTTTATCAGGAAGCCTGCCTTATAATCCTTCAGTGCATTAAAGACTTCGTTCCTTCTAAAGGTGTGCCGTTTCTGGTGTATGTTAAAAAGAGGGTGTATTTTGGCCTGACGAATATCGCAAGGCAAGGTATTCAAACCGTTTCGCTGGATAAGGAATTTGAAGGGCATGACGGCGATA
>NZ_VSCO01000056.1:0-11679 GCF_047459465.1 Caldicoprobacter sp.
TTGCGGAGATAGCGGTGTATCTCCAGCAGAAATTCATCGGCAAAAAGCTCGATTTTGCGCTGCTCTATACCGGCATCAATTTTGAGAAGCTGTTTTCTGGTGACCGGCTTTAAAGCCGCCATCCGCTCAAGGATATTGTCGTCAAATACCGCCTGATGCGGCACCCCTGCTTTTCTGGCAATTCTATCCCGCACCTGCTTGAGGATGTCCAGCAACGCCTCATCTTTCTTAGCATCCTTTTCGGCATTACAGGCATCTCCCTGGACATTCAGTATGCCCTTCAGCAAGTCGTCTATGAACTTTCTCTTGGTGCCATCGGCGGCCGAACCACAAACGCTGCAGTTGCCGCATTTGGTGAATGTGGGCTGCTCGTTAAAATACTCGAGGATATTGTAGCGCAAGCATCTTTTGCTTAAACAGTACTCCACCATCTTATCCAGCTTTTCAAGCTCCACTTTTTTATGCCAGTCTATCTCCTCCTGGGTAAGCTCAAACTTCCTGTCATTTAAAAACGGGTATACGACTCCGTTTTTTAGCTTTACGTAGTTATATTCAATGAGCTTTCGTACAGCGCTATGCAGGATTTGCTTTGATATATTGCCTTTAAGGAGGGCCTCCAGTGCTATCCCTTTGGCCCCTGCCTCAAGCACCCTTTTGTATAGGTTTTCCACCAGGCCCACCGGAGGATAATTGATATTTATAAGAGCCCGATTGAGGTGATAATCTTCTTCTGAATACAGAAGGATACAACAGGCCAGCTTGCCATCCCTTCCGGCCCGGCCCACTTCCTGATAATAATACTCTAAAGACCTAGGCATGTTGTAATGTATTATATATCTTATATCTCTTTTGTCTATACCCATACCGAAAGCATTGGTGGCCACCATAACTGATGTCCTGCCCTGGACAAAGTCCTCTTGGGCCACAACCCTATCCCGGCTGCTCAGCCCTGCATGATACATGCCAGCCGGTATGCCCTTGCTGATGAGCAGGTTATAGAGGTCCTCAACGGTTCTCCTGGTAGCGGCATAAATGATGCCCGCCTTGCCCAAATTTCTCTTGACATACTTTATAACAAACCCTTCTTTATCCCGAGGTCTCTCCACCCTGAACTCCAGATTGGGCCTATCAAAGCCGCTTACAAACAGCTTATAGTTTTTCAAATTAAGCAATCGGATTATATCCTGTTGCACGCGACGGTTGGCGGTGGCAGTAAAGGCTGCCACAATCGGGGTGCCCAAATGCTGTATCAAATCCCTGATCTTTAAATAAGCCGGACGAAAATTGTGGCCCCATTGGGATATGCAGTGCGCCTCATCCACCGCTACAAACGGCACATTCAAGCCTTTCAAAGCATCAATAAACCCTTCTGAATAAAAACGTTCGGGGGCAATGTATACTATCTTATATTTCCCCCGCCTTAGGTTGTCCATGCGCCCGGCAAGCTCCTCTTCCGAGAGGATGCTGCTTATAAAGGTAGAAGGGATACTCCGTTGCCCTAGCTGATCCACCTGGTCCTTCATCAACGAAATAAGGGGCGATATGACCAAGGTGGTACCCGCAAACATTAGGGCTGGAAGTTGATAACACAGCGACTTTCCACTCCCGGTTGGAAATACCACCACAGCATTTTCTCCTCGAAGTATGGTCTCTACCACCTGGCGCTGTCCGGGACGAAAGTCATCATACCCAAAGTATTCCCGTAAATATTCGTATAACAATTCCGATTGGCTCATAAAAATTACACCCTTTTGCTAATTGGTTAAATTGGCGGTTATGAGCTGTCATCCCCTCGCCGGAAGTAAAGCTTTTACTGCTGTGGCCCATCGCTGTGCCTCCCCGTCATTGGCATGTAGGACCCCTTTTTATAGTTTATATTTAAACATTTACAAAATCAATTAGCAATAATAAAAATTGCCAGTTTGCTGTTTTCCTTGAGCAAAAATTTATTAAAATGTTACAAAAACCGATTTTGGCTATATTCTGTACGATTATCCTTATTTGCTCAAAAGGCCGTTTTTTGTTCCAAAAATAAAAAAAGGCCGCCGGTCAGCTCTCACACGCCTCATGCAAAGACACACATAAATGCACCCTCGGAAACGCCCCGCCGGACCTCCTTAAACCATCGTTTAAGAAAAACGAACGGTTTTTTCTAAATCCCCCGGGCCTTTAAGCAGCTGTATTCTACTATCTTCAACGTGGAGGTTGTCATCGGCTCTAATGCATATCTTCTTTTTAAAGGTAGTCTCCAGCTGTTCCAGAGCTTCTTTATCTTCTTCCCATGCTCGGGCTACGCAGGGGTGTACCTCCACCAGGGCTCCCCAGGCATCATGAACGCTAAATAGCCTTTCCAGCTCCTTTTCTATTTTGGCTATGACGGTGGCCTCGGAGTATACCCTTCCCGTCCCGTTGCAGTAAGGACAGGGTTTCAAAAAAGCCGTCGAAAGCCTGGGACGCACCTTCTTACGGGTCAGCTCCACCAACCCCAGCCCCGTCAGCCCTATCAGATTGGTCTTGGTACGGTCCTTTTTCAAGGCCTGTTCCAGGACTTCCAGCACTTTCTTCTTATGCTCTTCTTCCGACATATCGATGAAATCTATGATTATTATGCCACCTATATCGCGCAGCCGTATCTGGTGCGCTATCTCTTCGGCGGCTTCCAGATTTGTTCTGAAGGCCGTATCCTCCAGGTTGGCCTTGCCGACAAACTTGCCGGTATTGACATCTATAACCGTCAAAGCCTCCGTTACATCTATTACGATGTATCCACCGCTTTTTAACCACACCTTCTTCTGGATGGCCTTTTCGATTTTTTCCTCAATGCCGTAAATCTCAAACAGGTTCCTCTGAGCGTCGACATACTCCACTCTATCAACGAGCGGCGGCGAAATGGCCTTGACCAGTTCAACTACCTTTTGGTAATGATAATAGTCGTTTATGATTAGCCTATCCACATCGGAGCAGAATATATCGCGTACCGTGCGATAAAGGAGGCTTTCATCCTTATGCAGGAGTCGGGGCACCTCACCATGCTTTTCCCTTTCCTTGATCCCCTCCCATAACCTGCACAGTACCTCTATGTCGGGCATAAGGTCCTCGGCCTGCTTGCCTTTGGCTGCAGTCCTCACTATGATCCCCATATTTTCGGGTTTAATAGCCTCGGCAATTCTTCTCAAGCGTTGGCGCTCCTCTTCATCCTCTATCCTTCTGGAAACGCCCACATAGTTCAAGGTAGGCATGAGCACTACATACCTGCCCGGCAGGGTGACGTGCGTGGTGACCCTGGCACCCTTGGTTCCCATGGGCTCTTTCAAAATCTGTACCGTTATCTCCTGGCCTTCCCTAATGATGTCCCGCAGCGAAATGTTCTTAATCACCTTGCCGCCATTCTTATCCCCAAAATCAAACACCGTATTGTCAACGTTTATATCCCCCGCATATAGGAAAGCGTTCTTCTCCAGCCCTATATCAACAAAAGCAGCCTGCATGCCCGGTAGCACATTGGTCACGCGCCCGCGGTATATATTCCCCGCTAGCCCCTGCTTTTCATCGTCCTCCATGTAGAACTCCACAAGGTCTCCATCCTCCAGCACCGCCACCCGCGTCTGGTCATAGTGAATATCCACCACAATCTGCTTGGCCACATCCATCATCCTCTCCCAATTCCAGTGGGGTTATCCATCTATTCCCCTTCCGCAAAAACATATCCAGCCTATGGATATCCGGCAAACAGCAAGAGCCTTCTACCACGCCGGCAGATTCTAGCAACAAATGCACCAGCTGCCCGGGATTTAAAGATTCCCTGCCGCCAGCGCTCAGCATGGCTTCCATTATTACCTTTTGTTCATCCCGGTCAACTATTTCCAAGCGATGTATCATGGGCCTGATGTTTACAATGCGCTCGCCCTTTTTTCCCCTCTTTGTTATGGTGATATCTGACCGAGATAGAAAATCCTTCAATACCCCTTCTATCGGCAAACCAGAAGTATTTAGGGAAATACGATAAAGCGCCCTTTCGATCATGCTCATCAACGAGGGGAACGATTCGTCGATGGCCACCGCCTTGAGCATGGCTATCCCCTGCGGAAGTACGCCATTCATCCTCTGACAAAACTCCTGGGGGCTCATGCCTGAAGTCAACATCACATCCATGTATTCGCCCTGGCTGGTCATCCCCACCGACAGCGGAGGCGCAAAGGCAACCCTGGGCTGGGGGTTATACCCCTGTGAAAAGGCTACGGGTATGCCGGCGCGCCTTAAGGCTCGGTGAAGTGTCCTCATGAGGTCCAAGTGGGATATATACTTTACCCTGTCCTGCTTGGCATACTTTACCACCAGCCTCACTGGCACAGCCCTCCTTCCAACCTTGTAATGCCGCAGCCCCAGCACCTGGTCCTACAATCAGGCGTTAGCTCGCCCCTCAACGCCTTTTGATACTCCCTCCACAGGAAGGATGGCGTGACCCCCACATCGATGTGGCTCCAGGGCAATACCTCCTCCTTGGCTCTTACCCGATTGGCGTAAAACCCTGGGTCTATGCCGGCATCCTGGAAAGCCTTTAGCCAGGTATCATACTTGAAATGTTCTGCCCAACTGTCAAACTTGCAGCCCATCTGCCATGCCCTTAGTAGCACCTCGCCCAGCCTGCGATCGCCTCGGGCAAACACCGCTTCCAAAAAGCTCAGCCGCGGATCATGCCAGTCAAACTCCACCGATTTGATCCTCAGCTTGTCCTTGAGAAAGTCAATCTTTTGGTTCATGCATTCCACCGTATCCTGGGCAACCCATTGAAATGGAGTAAAAGGCTTAGGAACAAATGATGCCACGCTGACGGTTATCCTCAATCTACTGGCCCTTTGTCCTCCGGTTACGTCCAGATAGCAGCTTTTTACCTTTCTCGCCAGATCGGCAATACCTTCCAGGTCCTCCTGGGTTTCGGTAGGCAATCCTATCATGAAGTACAGCTTTACGGTATCCCATCCCAGCTCAAAGGCCTGCCTAACGCTGTTTATAAGGTCCTCTTCGGTAACCCCCTTGTTGATAACATCCCTAAGCCTCTGGGTCCCGGCCTCGGGAGCAAAGGTCAAACCCGCCTTGCGCACCTTTATCATCTCTTCAACGAGCTCCCTGGCAAAGGAGTCGATGCGCAGCGACGGGAGCGAAAAAGACACCTTTTGCGGCGCAAAGCGCTCCATGAGCTGCTTTACCAGGTTCTCTAAATCGGAATAATCGCTGGTGCTCAAGGAAGAAAGGGACAGCTCCTCATAGCCCGTATTATTAATGAGCTTCTCCGCCAGCTCCATAAGCCTGGGAACCGAACGCTCCCTCACCGGGCGGTATATCATGCCCGCCTGGCAAAACCTGCACCCGCGCGTACAACCTCTGAACACCTCCAACATGACGCGATCATGGACGATGTCCATATACGGCACTATCATGGTTTCGGGATAATAAGCTTTATCAAGGTCTTTCACCACCCGCTTTTGGATGACGGCCGGTATCCCTTCCCGATTGGGCTTAATGGAGCGGACGGTACCATCATCGTTATATTCCACGCTATAAAAGTGCGGCACATAAACCCCCGGTATACGAGCAGCTGCCACCAAAAAATCCTGGCGCCTGCCGCCGTGAATTTTCCACTGCCGATAGGCATCCAACAATTCGTTTATTACCTCTTCCCCATCCCCCATAACCACCAGGTCAAAAAAGTCGGCCAGCGGCTCGACGTTATATGCGCAAGGGCCTCCTGCGATGACAAAGGGGTGATGCTCATTTCTTTCCCACCACCGGAGCGGAATCCCTGCCAGGTCAAGCATGTTTATCACGTTCGTATAGCACATCTCATACTGGAGGGTGAAGCCCACAAAGTCAAACTCGGCAATGGGATCTTTGCTTTCCAGAGCAAAAAGCGGAATCCCCTTCTCCCTCATCAGCTGCTCCATGTCGGTCCATGGCGCAAACACGCGCTCACAATAGGTATCTTCCCTATCGTTCATAAGATGATACAGTATCTTCATCCCTAGGTGGGACATGCCCACCTCATACACATCCGGAAAGGCAAAAGCAAACCGTATCAGCACCTTTGAAGGGTCCTTTTCAACCATGTTGTATTCATTTCCCATATATCTAACAGGCTTAGTAACCTGCCTGAGTATCTCGTCCAATATAGACTTGTCCATCCACACAGTGCCTCCCATTGATACAATATACTGTGCATAACCTACTCAACAAACCCCGTACACATCATATATTCTTACCCTGCAGCCATTTACCATTCCCTTAACCGGGAAGCTGGTACCGCCACAAGAAACAAGCCATGCTTTTTAGATAGCCCAGCCTTGGCCGCTACCTCAGCTCCCGCTTTGCTGTAACACCACTGATAGCAAAAAATTGCCCTCAACTTCTGGCCTCTCCATTAACCCCTCTTTTGCGGCTGGGCTGTGCAAGCAACCTAGACACTGGCACATTAAGCCCATAATCCATAAGGCCGTCGGCTATATCCTTTTCAGTTAAATAGCCCCTGGGCCTCAGCCGTTCGTCAACTACCACGATGGTATGATATCGATGGGGCACAAACTTCCTTATCACATCCCTCAACGGCAAATCATACAACACCACCAGTTCCCTCGATTGGATGGCTCCTTCTCTGATCAAGATGTCCCTCTTATAGGTGAGATCCCTTACCATTACATAGGTGACCATCCTGTTTTCCTTTACCGCCGAATATGCTAAAAACCCTGCCATGACAAACAGGGTAAGGTTAAAAACCCCGTAGTAGAGGGCATATACTCCGGTCATGACAAGGAATAAAGCCAATACAAACCCGCCTATGGTAGTAATCCTGGTGGCCTTTTTTATCCCCAGCTCTCTAGAAAGGATGGCGCGCAGGATTCTACCGCCATCCAGCGGAAAAGCTGGAAGCAGATTAAAGCCGGCCAGCATCAGATTGGCCTGAATAAAAAAATCATAATCCCTGGGGGGAATAAGTCCCATATTTTTCAAAGCCATGCAGCCCAGTACCAACAGCCCGTTAGACATAGGGCCGACGATGGCTATATATACTTCATATCGCGGGTTGATTTCAAAAAAGCTCTCGATCCTGGCTACGCCGCCAAAAGGCAGCAACTCTATCTCGCTCACCCTCAGATTTAATGCCCTGGCCATGGCCATATGGGCCAACTCGTGTACAAATACCACTAAAAATATGACGGTCAGCTTGGTCCCCTCTCCTAATACTATGGCTATACAGATGAGTATAACCAGCAACTTGTTTATATATATGTCTATGCCAAACAGCGTACCCAGCTTCATGGCCACAGTACTTATCACGCTTCACTGAAACACCTTGTTATCCTCTTGAATGAGCTTGAGGGGATCTACCGGCTGATCGCCATGCCAGACTTCAAAATGCAGCCTGTACCCTTCCGAGGGGTCCTTGCCCATCTTGCATATTCTATCGCCCTGCTTTACTGAAGCTCCCACCTGCACCTGTATGTCCTCGCATCCGCTGTATAAAGCCACCCATCCTCCGCCGTGGTCAACCTTTACATATGCGCCATAAGGCCCGTCTTCCCCAATGGCGACGACCTTTCCATCGTGGGCCGCATAAACCCATCCTTGCTGCTGCGACAGAATATCTATCCCCTGATTTGTCACCTTTTTGCCTTCATCGTCGTAAATCTGACCAAAAAATCCACTCACCCTTCCCTCAGCGGGAGCAACAAGGACAGGCTGATATGCCCCTTCATATTCTCTCTTGACTTCTTCTTCGGCCTCCTCTCCATTTTGGGCCTGATGCTGGTTAAACACCGCCTTAATCCTCGGCAGGTAGTCGCCCACGAACTTGAGCTTTCCCAGCGACTCGTCTATATCAAAGTCATAGGTTATGGCATCGCGAATTCTGTCAACGGCCCACTTGGTGATGGGAGTATCGATGCTCTTGAGTAGCATCACTACTACAATAATGATGGCCACTATCGACATCCTGACTATCAATACGGCCGTTTTATGCTGGTCATCCGAAGTCCCCGTTCTCCCGTATAAAGCTTTTCGGCGCACAGGGCGTGAGACAGGCAAATCCAGCCTGCGTCGTCTAACCGGTCTGAGTCCTTTTTTTACGTAAACCCCTTTCCCCGCTTCCAAACATCATCCCCTCCTCATCAATACAAGTATATTGGGAGGGGACCAGGTTTATGATTTTAAAATACCTCATCTGTCCTTTACCCCCTGAACGAACTCACTTTGCCTTTAGAAGTTTATCTTTTGCCTGCGCATACCCACGTTGAGCACCAAACCATATGCGATCATATTGGTAATCATTGAGCTTCCGCCATAGCTCATGAATGGAAGGGGTATCCCGGTGATCGGCATCAAACCTATGGTCATGCCTATATTCTCGAATATATGAAACACCATCATGGACACCACACCAATGACCAAAAAGCTGCCAAAGTTGTCCTTGGCTTTGGTTGCTAAATATATGGTCCTCAATATCAAGCAGAGATACAGGCATATTATTATAGCTCCTCCTACGAAGCCAAGGGCTTCTACAGTAACCGAAAAAATAAAATCGGTATTTTTGGCCGGCACATAATTGAGCTGGCTTAAAGTGTTGTCGGTCAAAATCCCTTTACCCCATATTCTGCCGGAACCTATGGCGATAATGGACTGAATGACATGATATCCGGCCCCCAATGGGTCCATGCCGGGATTCAAAAACACCAGTATGCGGTTCTTCTGTGTGTCCGATAGCAGGCCATACCACATAAGCGGCACGGCTGCAACCCCCGCTCCAATTGTACCCAGCAGTAGCTTATAGCTGATACCCGCGACAAAAATCATCCCAAAAAATATGGCTATAAACACCATAGCCGTACCAAAGTCGGGCTGGTCTATAATGAGCGCCAATGGAATAACAAGCCTTCCCAGCAATGGCAAAAGGTCTTTTATGCTGTTCAGGCCTTCTCCCTCATCCTTCTTCTTAGCTATGGCCTTGGCCAGAGATATAATCATGGATATCTTAGCAAACTCTGATGGCTGCATATAAAACGACCCGAAGCTGATCCAGCTACGCGCATTGCCGGCAATATGCCCTCTAAAGAACACATAGAGCAGCATAGCCACTACCGTCCAATATATATATGGCGACATCTCAGCAAAGAGATGATAATCGACGCTGAGCACTACCAACATGGCCACAAGCCCAACGCCAAACCATAGCAGGTGCAGCTTGACGTAATGCAAGTTAAAGTTTCCAATCATGTCAAATAGGCGATATTCATCGTCTTGAACGGGTTCCCTCATGGCCACACCAATGCCTATTAACCCGAAGCCCACCAGCAAGGATATCAAGATCAATATCAAAAAGTCAAAATTTTTAATGAGCTTTTTGTCAAACATCTACGTCCCCCATTTACATGTACATGCTCTCAAAGTCACCATCGTCACTATTATAACATATGGGCACATATAAAAAAAGAGATTGCGCACTGCAACCTCTAACCCCTATTAGGGCCTATATTTTTGACCCTTTTTATAGGAATATTTGCCACCAGGGCAGTACTGTATGTATCATCATCCTGGGGTATACGGGACAACCGTATGTCTAGGTCAGCCTCCTCTATCTCCATATAGCTGGATATAACTTTAATGATATCATCCTTGATCATATCCAGAAACTTAGGTGAAATATTGGCACGGTCATGGATCAACACCAGTTTAAGCCTCTCTTTGGCAATATCCTTGCTCTTGCTTTCCCCTTTCCCAAAAAACTTAAATAAATCGATCATTTAAATCCCCCTCACTAATAGGACCTCTTCTTTCCCATGCTAAACCACCGTTTGAGCTTCGCCAAAAAGCCCTCATCCATGTCCAAATCCATGATAGGCACATTTTCGCCCATCAATCGCCTAGCGATGTTTCTATAAGCCTGTCCTGCCAAAGAATCCTCGTCCAGCACCGCAGGTTCGCCCTTGTTGGTGGATATGACCACCTTCTCATCGTCAGGCACCACCCCAAGCAGGTCCACTCCCAGTATATCAATGGTATCGTCGATGTTCATCATGTCTCCTCGTCTTACCATATCTATCCTGATGCGGTTTATTATCAGCTTGGGGTCCATAAGATCGTTAGCGGCAAGCAAGCCAATTATGCGATCGGCATCTCTGACAGCCGACACCTCTGGCACGGTAACCACTATTGCGCTATCGGCTCCGGCTATAGCATTTTTGAATCCCTGTTCAATACCGGCCGGACAATCGATAAGCACATAATCGAACTCCTCTTTTAACTGCTCGCATAACTCCTGCATCTGCTGCGGCGATACCGCCGTCTTATCCTTTGTTTGGGCAGCCGGAAGCAGATATAGCCCTTCGAAACGCTTGTCCTTTATGAGGGCTTGCTTCAGCCTGCACACCTTTTCCACCACATCCACCAAATCGTAAACGATCCTGTTTTCCAACCCCATGACCACATCCAGGTTTCTAAGGCCTATGTCGGCGTCTACCAGCACCACTTTCTTACCTGACAGCGCTAAAGCCGCTCCTATATTGGCCGTTGTGGTGGTCTTGCCGACCCCTCCCTTCCCCGATGTTATCACTATTACCTCTCCCATATGTGTCCACTCCCCCTATATATCTTTTATCCTGACTTCCACATCAAACCAAGTTTAACACATCACCACTTACACAGAAACCGATTTGCGGTAACAAGATTATGATAGCAACTACAGCCATCTTTTACATTATATACTACTTCCCTCTCCCCGGTAAATAAGGCTCTATTACTAAAACATTATCCTTCACATAGGCTATTTCGGGATAAGAAGGCTTTACGTCATCATCTTCTGGTGGCCTTGCAATGATGCCTCCAATTCTCACCTGTGTGGGCTGAAGGCTGAAGGCCACCACCACTGCATTGTGATTGCCGGTGGCCCCTGCATGGGCCACCCCCCTCAATGTCCCCATGACCAGGATGTTTCCTCCAGCAATTATTTCTCCTCCCGGGTTAACATCGCCGATGACAACCACATTACCCTCATAGTATATTCTCTGTCCGTTTCGCACCGTTCCTCTTACAAATCGCGTCATGCCTTCTTCTATTCCGTCGAAACATTCGAAATGATCGACTGAAGGAAGCCCGTTATTCGCCATCTCAAACGTAATACTACCAACTTCGATTTCCCGGGAAATTAAATCGACAATATTCTGCTGTTGCTGTGGCGTCAACCTCCTGCCGGTAAATATCAAGCTTATCTGTGAGTTCACGAAAAAATGCTTGCTGCCCTTTATCTTTCTCTCAAGCTCATCCATGATCTGCTCCATATCGGAATTAGCGTCAATATAGACCTTTATGCCTCTTTTTACCCCTTTAAATACCACCGAACTCTGGCTCATCTTTTACGTTCCTCCACAGCATTAAATGTTACATCCTCCAATATTCGCCAAGTAAACCAAAAATCCTGCAAGAAACATAAAAATGTTTACTGTCTTAAGTGGTTTACCTCATTTACGGTATCAAATTGACTTTGCGTATTTTTCAACCTGTAATACTCCTCGATTATCCGCCGTGCCACTCTGGCTGCATTGCTTGAATTACGACCCTTGGGAATCGCGACGGCTATGGCTATTTCGGGATTTTCATAAGGCAAAAAGCATCCAAACCAGGCAACGTTATGTTTTT
>NZ_VSCO01000204.1:0-2400 GCF_047459465.1 Caldicoprobacter sp.
CCATCCAAATTCATCCTATAAACTTCGGCATCCAGAATTACATAGGGCACATCATGAATCCGCATCACAAGACCTTCGTAATAGGTTTGCGGTTGAAAGGTTTGGACCTTTTCATGCACCAGCGAATAGTATAGTTTATCTTTCCAAATACCTATATTCCCGATCGTTCTTTTTGATAATACCGAACGCTGTTGGCCATCGACGCTTATTCTGTTCAAGCTATCATCGGTCGTATAATAAACCCACCCATCATGGACCAAAACGTCCCTTACACACCCTTTCACAAACAGCTCCTTTCCCTGGCCATCATGGCACATTCTTAGAAGCCCATCCCGAGTAGCCACAAATATCCATTCATCATCCATCGCTACGCTTCCATATGCATTTTGAGCCAATAGGGCTTTATCTCCGCTTTGGACATTGATTCTATAAAGGCTATTGCCTTCCTTATAATATAGCCAATCTTCATACATGCCCACATATTTTACATTGCCGTCCACAACCTTTGTCTTGTCGGCCCCGTTCAGCTTAATCCTGTATATCGGCCCTGAAGACAACGAATAAGCGCCACCTTTTCTATCCAAAGGCAGGCCATAAAAATAAACCCATTCCCCCTGCTGCGTAATGTACCCCGCCTTTATAAACCAGTTTTCCAAATTATCCTCCGATACAGGGTCTGCCAGAACGCTATAGCTGTACAGGACAGAATTATCAATGTCATAACTATCCTCTGCCCGCACATTTGTCTCACCATCCAGAGCGTTATGGCCGTTTTCATTAACATTTTGCCTGGTTGGATCAGTAAGCATGCTACAACCCATAAGCAGCAATACCAATATAGCCGCCAATGACCATTTATACTGTTTTTTATTAAAACCTGCTATCATCTCGATCCTCTTCTTAACCTGCGATTTGCTCTCCACAATGCCAGTTACGCCTGACAATTTAACAGGGGCACTACCCTTGACCAGGATGTTTATGAGGGTCTCGCCATATTTTTTCTTCTCATCTTCTCGCAAGTAATATAAGACCGTTGCATCGCAAGCAACTTCGCGATCCTCGCACATCTTGGCAAATGCTAGCCAAATAATTGGATTAAACCAGTGAAGAACTTGAAGTACGTTAGTTAGCCAATTTACAATTATATCTTTTCTCTTTAAATGAGCCAGTTCATGAAGAAATATGTGCTTTATCTCCGAATGGGTAATGGCCTGTTTTATAGAGTTGGGAATCAAAATTTTAGGAGTCACCAGGCCGAAGAGCACTGGCACTTTCACCAAATCCGTATACCTTACTTCCACTCTTTGCCGTATTTTGAGTAAGCTTTTGCATTCGTCCAGTATATGAATGATTTCATCCCCTACATTTGCTCTTTCTCGCTTCAAATGCTGCCATAATTTTATATTACCCGCCAGCATGTACAAGCCTAACAAGATAACCCCTATTAGCCACAAATAATACATCGCCTGATAAACTTCTAGGCCTGATATATGCTCCTTCACTGAACCTAGTAACGCCCTTTTGCTGTATACTGGTTTTTGTATTACCGGTGAGCCTTCCTGGCTTTCCACCGACACATTATTTTGGATGGAATATTGCTGCTGTGCTTCATCCCCCAGCTGTTCTTCTATCCCTACCACCCCTTCTACGGAACTTGCCGCATCATCCATTCTACGCTGTTTTTCGCCGTCCCTTACCCTTAAACCTGTTATGTCTTCATCCACCATGCCATCGTCAAATTGTACATTTGAAACTTGAGGGCGCATTTCACCCTCGAAAATCTCACCACGTACTACAACAAAAAGGTTAAAGAGGCTTATATGGCTTTGCGGCGCAAAAGGCAACAATAGCCGTATTATCACAATAAACCATACGGCATAATGCCATTGTATGCCAAATTTGTTACGCGACATATACTTTAATAAAATGATAACAACCGTTAATATGCTGGCCATCAGGGATGCGTGTAACACCCATCTGAAAACTGCGGGAAATTGATCCATATGGTATACCCCTCCACCTCATTCCTTCTTCTCATCCAATATCCTTTTGAGTTCATCTATTTCCCTGTCGGTGAGCTTTGCCTCCTTAATGAAAGTAATCAACATCCTGCTAAGGGAACCATTGTATACCCGCTCCAAAAAAGACCTGCTCTCCTTTTTTATGCATTCCTCTTCATCGATGAGCGGATAATATACATAGGCACGATCGCGCTCTTCATATCCTAAAACGCCCTTTTTAACCAGTCTAGAAAGCAAAGTTTTGACCGTTTTGGGCTTCCATCTTGTACATGACGACAACTCCTGAATTACCTCACTGGCAGTACAGCGGGATTTTGCCCAGATAACCTTCATTACTTTCCACTCGGCATCAGATATCTGTGGAATGTTTCTCATTTTT